>NZ_JBODRZ010000004.1:600000-851945 GCF_050632895.1 Leifsonia sp. L25
ACGCCGAAGCCCCACAGCGCGGTGCCGATCACCACGAGCCACATCGGTCCGCCGACGATGAACAGCACCAGCCCGAGGGCGCCCATGCCCGCGGTGATGCGGATGGCGGCGACGCGGCCGATGCGGTCCACGATGGGTCCGCCGGCGACGCGGCCGATGGTCATCGCCGCGACGAAGAAGCCGAAGACGAGGGCGCCGACCGAGTTGGACTGGTCGTGGCCGTCGACGACGGCGAGCGAGATCCAGTCGTTCGCGGATCCCTCGCCGAACGCCATCCCGAGCATGACGACGCCGATCAGGATGAGGCGCCAGTCGGCCCACACGGCCAGCGACGTGCGCATCCGCTCGCCGAACAGGATGCGCCTGGCCGGCGCCGCGTCCTGGTCGCCGAGTTCGGCTTCGCGGGGGATGTGGCGGATCGCCACGAACGCGACGACCACGATCGCGACGGCCACGCCGAGCAGGTGCCACGCGACGAGGACCGCGAGCCACGCCGCGAGCGCGCCGATGCCCGCGCCGAGGACCGTCCCGAGGCTGAAGCAGGCGTGCATGAGCGGCAGGAGCGTCTTGCCGATCTCGCGCTCCACCGCGGTCGCCTCGACGTTCATCATCACGTCGACCATGCCGTTGCCGAAGCCGAGCAGGATGAGGCCCACCGCGACCAGCGGAACGCTGTGGAATGTCGTGGCGCCGAACCCGATGCACAGCGTGCCGATGGCGACGATGATCAGGCCGCCGACCATCCCGCGATGCGGTCCGAAGCGCACCAGCACGGGCGAGGAGACGCTGAGGCCGATGGATCGCGCCGACCGACATGCGAGGATCAGCAGGCCGACCGCGGACGGGTCCTTGCCGAGTCCGAGGTCGTCGCGCACGCCCGGGATGCGGGCCACCCACGTGGCCATGGCGAGGCCGCTCAGGATGAAGATGACGAACACCGCGTTCCGCCAGGCCGTCAGCTCTCGGCGGGGGCGCGTCGGGGTGGAGGTCGGCAGTGACATCGGGGCGATTCCTGTGGGTTCGTCGGCTCGAATCGTTTCGATCGAAACGATTCGACTAAGCTACCACACGTGAACGAACCCAGCACAGCCCCGGCGGGCACGCGGCCGACCCTGGCCGCCGTCGCCCGCCTGGCCGGCGTGTCCAACTCCACCGCGTCCCTCGCGTTCTCGGGCACCGGTCCCGTCTCCGACGCGACGCGGGAGCGGGTGCTCGCCGCGGCGAAGAGCCTCAACTACGCCGGGCCCGACCCCGCGCCCGGTCGTTGCGCCGTGGCCGCTCCGGCATCGTCGGGGTCGTGATGGAGGAGCGGGTGCGCGACGCCTTCCGCGACCCGATCAAGATCGCCCTGCTCGACGGCATCACGGAGGAGATCGGCGCGATCGACGCCGGCCTCCTGATCCTCACCGACGCCGGGGAGGCCGCCCAGCGCATCGAGGACGCGCCGATGGATGCGGTCGTCCTGATCGGCTGCAGCCCCCGGCTCGACGAGTCGGTCGCGACCCTGCGCCAGCGCGGAATCCCGCTCATCGCGATCGAGGGGGACCCAGCAGACGGCGTCCCGACCATCGGTCAGGACAACCGTGAGGCGACCCGCGTCGCCGCGCCAGCACCTCCACCACCTCGGCCACCGCGAGGTCGCCGTGGTGACCCTCTCGCTCACCCGCGACCGCGCACGCGGCCCGCTGACGCCCGAGCGGGTCGCCGCCGCCAGCTCCACCACCGCGATGGAGCGACTGGCCGGCGCGCACGACGTCTTCCCCGGCGCGGGCGGCTGGGTCACGCGGGGATCGTTCGTCGAGGAGGGCCGGGCCGCCGGGCGCGCGCTGCTCGCCGACGCCCGTACGCGTCCGACGGCGATCATCGCGCAGAGCGACCTGCTGGCGGCCGGCGTCATCCGCGCCGCCGAAGAGCTCGGCCTCGAGGTACCCGGTGATGTCAGCGTGGTCGGGTTCGACGGTGTCCGCGTCGACGGCCTCTGGCCCTACGACCTGACCACGCTCGTGCAGCCCGCGGTCGACAAGGGCCGCGCCGCCGGGCGCGCCGTCGTGGAGATGCTCGCGGGCGGCCAGCCGCATCCCGCCACCTTCACCAGCGTCTTCCACCAGGGGAACACGACGACTGCGCCGAAGGAGGCGTTAGGGCCCGGTCGTAGGCTGGCGGCATGGATCTCGAAGCGCTGTACCGCGACCTGCACGCCCACCCCGAGCTCGCCTTCACCGAGCACCGCACCGCCGGCATCGTCGCCGACCGGCTGACGGAGCTCGGCCTCGACGAGGTGCACACCGGCATCGCGACCACGGGCGTGGTCGGCGTACTGCGCAACGGCGACGGCCCGACGAGTGCTCCTCCGGGCCGACATGGATGCGCTGCCCGTGCGGGAGCAGACCGGCCTGGACTGGGCGTCGACCGAGACCGTCACGGACGAGGCGGGCAACACGGTGCCGCTGATGCACGCGTGCGGGCATGACATCCACATCACGTGCCTGCTCGGAGCAGTGGAGGCGCTGGTCGCCTCGCGCGCGGAGTGGTCCGGGACGCTCGTCGCCCTGTTCCAGCCGGCGGAGGAGCACGGCGGCGGCGCACAGGTGATGGTCGACGACGGCCTGTTCGAGAAGGTCCCGGTGCCGGATGTGGTGCTGGGCCAGCACGTTCTCCCCGCGCCCGCCGGTATGGTCGGAGCGCACCCCGAGGCGGCCATGGCCGCGGTGGACACGATGGAGGTCACCCTGCACGGGCGCGGCGGTCACGGCTCGCGCCCCGAGACGACGATCGACCCGGTCGTCATGGCGGCGGCCACGGTGATGCGCCTGCAGGCCGTGGTCTCGCGCGAGGTGGCCCCGCAGGACACCGCGGTCGTGACCGTGGGGAGCCTGCACGCGGGCACGAAGAACAACATCATCGCCGCCGAGGCGAGCCTGGGGATCAGCGTTCGCAGCTTCAGCGAGGACGTTCGGCAGCGCGTGCTCGACGGCGTGCACCGTGTGATCCGGGCCGAGTCGGACGCTTCCGGCGCGCCGAAGGAGCCGGACATCGAGTGGGGCGAGCGCTACCCGGTCACCGTCAACGACCCCGAGGTCGACGGCCCGGGTCAATGCCGCCTTCGCCGGCAGAGTTCGGCGAGGATCACGTTCTCAACCCGGGCGCCCTGTCCGGCAGCGAGGACGTCGGGAACCTCGCGACAGCGGCCGGCGCACCGCTGGTCTACTGGATGCTCGGCGGCGCCGACCCCGAGACGGTGCTGCGCGCAATGGCAGCGGGCACAGTCGAGACGGACATCCCGACCAACCACTCGCCGTTCTTCGCGCCGATCCCGCAGCCGACCATCGACACCGGGGTGCGGGCGCTCGTCGTCGCGGCGCGCGGCTGGCTGGCGTAGGCGTACCGCGGCGCGCGCGGGCGTCGCCGTCGAGACGGTGGCGCCCGCGCGCATCCATACCCGGCCGCGTGCCCGGAGCCCCAGGGTGACCGCCCGGGCGCCCAGGTAGCCGAGCACGAAGGCGGCGGTGAGCAGGGCCAACCCTCCGGCATCGGACGCGCCCCAGGCCGCAGCGGCGATCGCGAGCGGCACGAAGACCGCGACGTTGATGAGGCCGGTCACGGCGAGGTAGCGCGCGTCGCCCGCGCCGATCAGCACGCCGTCGAGCACGAAGACGTAGCCGCCGAGCGGCGCGCCGAGCCCGACGATCGCGAGCGACAGCGGCAACAGGGCGGCGACGGAGGCATCGCTCGTGAAGAGCGCGCCCGCGACCGGAGCCAGGGCGATGGTGACGACGCCCAGCACCACGCCCGCACCGACTCCCCAGCGCAGGCAGCGGCGGAGCACCGCCCGGACGACCTCGAGGTCGCCCTCGCCGAGGCCCTTGCCGATCAGCGCCTGCGCGGCGATCGCGAGCGCGTCGAGGGCGAAGGCGAGCGTTGCGAAGACGGTCATCGTCACCTGGAAGGCGGCCAGCTCGTCCGGTCCGAGCTGCGTCGCCGCGAAGACCGCCAGCAGCATCGCGGCGCGGAGGCTGGCGGTGCGGAGGAGCAGCCAGCCGCCGGCGCGGGCCGTGCGCCCGATGCCGGCATGGTGCGGGAGGAGGGGCGCGCCGACGCGACGGGCGTGCCGTGCGACGATGACCGCGTAGACCAGCACCATCCCCCACTGGGCCGCCACGGTGCCGAGCGCGGAGCCGGCGATCCCGAGCCCGGCCACGTAGATCAGCAGGTAGTTCAGCAGGATGTTCACGGCGAACCCGGCCACCGCGACCGCGAGCGGCGTCCGGGTGTCCTGCAGGCCGCGAAGCAGGCCGGTCGCCGCGTAGACGACGAGCATCGCGGGCAGCCCCAGCATCGACAGCGAGAGGTACTGCTCGGCCTGATCGCTCACGCCGGGGGATGCGCCGAACAGCCCGACGAAGAACGGCGACGCCGCCCATCCGGCCGCCGCCAGCGCGATGCCGAGCACGAGGGCGAGCCAGCAGCCGTCGACACCGGCGGCCACCGCACCAGGTTCGTCTCCGGCTCCGAGGCGGCGCGCCACCGCCGGGGTCGTGCTGTAGGCGAGGAACACCATGAGCCCCACCACCGTCTGCAGCACCGCGCTCGCAATGCCCAGACCCGCCAGCGGTTCGACGCCGAGGTGCCCGACCATGGCCGAGTCGGCGAGCAGGAAGATCGGCTCGGCCACCAGCGCTCCCAGGGCGGGGACGGCCAGCCGCAGGATCTCCCGATCGACGGGACGGCGCAGGATGGTGCTCACGACCGTCAACGCTAGCCCGGGCCACCGACGCGCGGAGCCCGCTCCCTTCGATGTCGGTGGCCCGACCTACGGTGGACGCATGAGCCACCTGATGCCCGAGCCCCTCGCCACCTGGACTTGGCGGCTGGAGCGGGTCCGCAGCGGACGCACGGTGCTCACCCGCTCCCAGGCCGCGACGGCGCGCACCGACCTGGCCAACGACCGGGCAGCGCATCCCGAGGCCTACGCGGGATACGAAGACGAGTACGCGACCGCCGTCGACGAGCTCGACGTGCTGTCACGGCAGGCGAACCGTCACGACGACCTCCTGTCCGTCCTGGCGGCGGAGCGCCGTCGCGCCGAGCGTGAAGCGGTCGCGGGCGGCGCTGTCGCCGACGCGCGTGCCTCCCGGGGGCGCACCTCCCTCGCGACGGAGCATGACCGCGTGCCCGCCGGACTACCCCAGCCGCTGGACGAGTGGGTGCACCGACTCATCCGGTACCGGGCCGGCGTCAAGATCATCTCGCCGATCGAGGCCGCGCGCGCCGAGATCCGGCTGCGCAACGAGGCCGACCTGCAGCCGGGCGCGTACCGGGCGGGTGTGGCCGCGGGCTACTACGCGCGCGTGGTGCGCGAACTGGGCGAGATCGCGACGGCGGAGCGCCCCGGGCGGCGCGAGGGCGGCCTGGTGCGCGGGCTGACCGGCTCCCTGACCTGAGACGTCTGCTGCCTGTGCCCGGTCGCTACGATCGAGGCGTGCGCACAGCGATGCGCCGGGGTGGGGGATGCGGTGAGTCCGAACGAGGCGGCTGCGCTGCTGGGTGTGTCGCCGGGCGCGGAGTCCGGCGAGGTGCAGCGGGCCTACGAACTGCGGCTGGAGGAGGCGGGGGCGGACGTCCAGCGCCGGGACGCGCTGACGGCGGCACGGGATGCGCTCCTCGCGGCATCCGCCTGGCGGGCCCCGCAGCAGCAGCCGGCCCATCCGCAACCGCAGCAGCGTGCGTACGCGCCACCGCCGCCGGTCGACGGCAGAGCGCCGCAGGCCTACGGGACGCCGCAGGCGTACGCGCCTCCGTACGCGCCTCCGCCTCCGCCCCGGCGCCGACGCCGACGCCTCTCCACGGGCGCGATCGTCGGCATCACGCTCGGCGGCATCGCGGCCGGTCTCGTCCTGATGCTGATGGCGCTGTTCGCCATCCTGGCGATCGCCCACAGTTCCAGCCGGCTGGCGGACGCGCCGACCAGTTCGACGGCGGCGCCGTTCGACGAACCGTCCGCGCCGCCGACGGATGGCTCGTCGCAGGGCGGCGGCGCTGACGACCCCGCGGCGGACGACTACGACGTCGACGGCGTCCATGTCCACTACGTCGACGGATGGACCTTCGAGTTGACGCCCGGCCAGACCTGCGCGGGCGCGACCATCACCGCCGCGTTCTCGGACTCCCCGGAGGGCGACGAAGTCGACAAGTGGAGCACCACCATCGACCTGGTCGCCGGCGAGCCGTACACGTTCACGATCCCGGACTCCGCGTCGGCGCACGACTATGCGGGCATCGACGCTGTCCAATGCGGCCAGGCGTGACGCGCTCGAAAAACAGAACTTTCACAAATTACTGAAGCGGGCGTAGCATCACGTTCCATGGATGCGGTGATCGACGTCTCCGGACTCGAAAAACGATTCGGGCGCGTGCGCGCCCTCGACGGCCTCGATCTGACGGTGGAGGCGGGCGCCGTGCACGGCTTCCTCGGCCCGAACGGAGCCGGGAAGTCCACGACGATCCGGGTGCTCCTCGGCCTCGCCCGTGCTGACGGCGGCCGTGTCGCCCTTTTCGGACGGGACCCGTGGCGGGACGCGGTGGACCTGCACCGCCGTATCGCCTACGTGCCGGGAGACGTCAGCCTCTGGCCCAACCTCTCCGGGGGCGAGGCGATCGACCTGCTCGCCCGGCTCCGCGGCGGCACCGTCGACAAGGCCCAGTACGCCGCCCGCAAGCAGCGGCTGATGGAGGTCTTCCAACTCGATCCGACGAAGAAGGGCCGGGCCTACTCGAAGGGCAACCGTCAGAAGGTGGCCCTCGTCTCCGCGTTCGTGACGCCGGCCGACCTGTACATCCTCGATGAGCCCACGAGCGGGCTCGATCCCCTGATGGAGGCCGTCTTCCACGCGGAGATCACCCGCGTCGCAGCGGAGGGAGCGACCGTCCTGCTCTCCAGCCACATCCTGTCGGAGGTGGAGCAGCTCTGCGACCGGGTCAGCATCATCCGCGCCGGCCGGACGGTGGAGACCGGCACGCTGGACGAACTCCGTCACCTGACCCGCACCGAGATCGCGTTCAGCGCCGACGGCGTGCCCCAGGATGCACTTGCGCAGCTCGCCGGGGCCCACGACCTCCAGGTGCGGAACGGGCGGGTCCGGTTCACCGCCGACAGCGACGCCGTCGCACCGCTGCTGGAGAGATTGGCGCGGCTGCAGGTGCGGGGACTGACGATCGCGCCGCCCTCCCTCGAGGAGCTCTTCCTGCGCCACTATGGCGACGACCTCGCCGCCGACGAGGTGGCGATGTCGCGATGAGCACCGCGGCCGCCCACCTGGAGCCGTCGCGCGCCCGGCCGCTGACCAGCCGGGTGAGCCGGGCGGCGACGCTCGGCGTCCTGCTCCGCCAGCGGCTGCGGCGCGACCGCTGGCAGCTGCTCGTCTGGCTGCTGTGCATCGCGGTCCTGGGCTTCTTCTCGGCGTCGAGCATCGATCAGACGTACGGCACCGCGGCGGCCCGGGAGCAGCTGGTGCGCCTCGCGATCGCCGACCCGACGATCATGGTGCTGCGGGGACTCCCTCAGGGCGCGAGTCTCGCGGCGTTGACGTTCTTCGAGATCTACACGTTCACCGCCCTGCTCGCCGGCCTGATGAACACCTTCCTGGCGGTGCGGCACTCGCGCGCGGAGGAGGAGTCCGGGCGAGCGGAGCTGGTCGCATCCAGCCCCTCCGGTCGCCTCCTGCCGACCGTCGCGACGGTGCTGCACGCGACCATCGCGAACGTGGCGCTGGCCCTCCTGACGGCCGCCGGTTTCGCGGCGGCGGGCCTGCCCGCCTACGGCTCGCTCGTCGCCGGTGCCGCGGTGGGCGGCGCCGGGCTCGCGTTCTTCGCGGTGGGGCTCCTGCTCGCCCAGGTGTTCAGCACCTCGCGCGGCGCCAACGGGTTCTCCTCCGCCGTGGTGGTGCTCGCCTTCCTGGTGCGGGGGATCGGGGATGCGACGGGCACGCCGTTCGGCGACGGCATGCACGTGAGGTCGGCCTGGCCGACGTGGCTGAGCCCGATCGGTTGGGGTGAACAGACGGCGCCGTGGACGGCTGACGACTGGCGGCCGATCCTGCTGATGGTCGCCTTCGCCGGCGTGCTCCTCGCCGTGGTCTTCGGGCTGCAGTCGGTGCGCGACTCGGGCGCGGGCATCATTCCGGAGCGAGCCGGCCGCGCATCCGCCCGGCCGACGCTGTCCGGCGCGTTCGGTCTCGCCTGGCGGCTGCGGTGGCCCACGGTTCTCGGGTGGACGGTCGGGGGCGCGCTGAGCGGACTGCTCGCCGGCGCGCTCGGCAGCGTCGTGAACAACTCGATCGCCAACGACCCGAGCATGGCGGGCATCCGGCAGGCGATCGGGAGGATCGGCGCAGGCGGATCCGGTCCGCTTACGCAACTGTTCATCGCGGCGATCTTCTCCATCGTCGGGGTGCTGGCCGCCGCCTGCGCGGTCCAGGCGGTGATCCGCCTGCGCCAGGAGGAGGCGGCGGGGACCGCCGAACTGCTCATGGCGGCCCCGCTGTCGCGGCTGCGGTGGCTGTTCTCGTTCCTCGCGGTCGGCGTGCTCGCCGTCCTCGCCGTGCTGCTGGCGGCGGCCCTCGCCTCCGGGCTCTCCGCGGTGGCGGCGGGTGAGAAGCCGTCGACCGTCGGCGACTCGTTCGCGGCCGCCGCGGCACAGCTCCCCGTCGCGCTCGTCTACCTCGGCGTCCTCGCCCTGGTGTTCGTCCTCGCGCCGAGCTGGACCGTGCCGTTCGGCTGGGCGGCGCTCGGCCTCGGCGCCTTCATCGGCATCTTCGGCGGGCTGATCGATCTTCCGGAGGGCATACGCCACCTGTCGCCGTTCGCCGACGTCCCGGTGGTGGTGGGCGACGTCGACTGGACGGGGGATACTGGATGTTCGGCATCACGGCCGCCGCGCTCATCGCGGCCGCCGCACTGATCCGCCGCCGAGACTTCGCTATCGGATAGACGGGACGATGCCCATGGCCAGAGACGAGGCGGCGCTCGCCGAGGTGATGGAGCACTCCGCGGCGGTCCTCACCGCGGCCGGTTTCCCGAAGATGCCCGCGCGCGTGCTCATGGCGCTGACGGTCACCGAGACCGCCGGCCTCACCGCCGCCGAGCTCTCGGAGCGCCTCGAGGTGAGCCCGGCGGCCATCTCCGGCGCCGTCCGGTACCTGCAGACGCTCGGCATCATCCGTCGTCTGGCCCAGACCGGCAGCCGCCGTGACCGCTACGAGATCCCGAGCGACTGGTACGCCCTGATGGTCCGCAACAGCCCGATCTACGGCACGCTCGCCGACCAGGCGGAGTCGGGGCTCGCCGCGGTAGGCGACGCGGCGTCTCCGGCGACCGAGCGCCTGCGTGACATGGCCGGGTTCTACCGGTTCCTGCAGGGACGCCTCCCGCAGCTCATCGCCGAATGGGAGCAGGTGCGCAGCGCACGCGAGGCGTGAACCCCGGGCGTCGGGCCTGAGGGGTCAGAAGACGTACTCGAGCAGGTCGAGGCCGACCGAGCGCATGCCGTCGATGACCGCCAGCCGCTCCGGCAGGCTCGTGTCGTCGAAGTACGTCGACACCGCGTAGGTGACGCCCGCTCGCGGACCGCGGAGCACTCCGACCTCGCTGCGCACGCCGGCGTCGGTGCCGGTCTTGTTGACGAGCAGGATGCCGTGCTCCGGGTGCCGGTGTGAGTGCGGGTCGAGCCCGAAGGCGCTGGAGACGAGCGAGAAGTCGCTGTTGAGGGACAGCCACGAGATCACCCGCTGGCTGGTCGCCGGGTTGACGATCTCGCCTCGGGCCAGCGCCGAGAACAGCCAGGTGAGCTCGTTGGCGCTCCCGACGGAGAGTTGCGGGGCGTCGTCCGGTCCGCGGTGGTCGCGCACCAGGTCGAGCAGGGCGGTGCGGGTGAGGCCGAGCGACTCGGTGCGGGCGCTCACCGCCTCCAGCCCCACCCGGCGGAGGAGGACGTTCGTCGCCAGGTTGTCGCTGGTGGCGCCCACCAGGGCGGCCAGGTCGGCGATGGGCAGCGACGGAACGTGGAGGTGGTGCCAGATGCCGGACTCGCCGGCGATGTCCCGCGGGTCGCGGTCGAGATGCGCAAGAGGGCTCAGCTGACCCGACTGGAGCCGGGCCGCGACCTCCACGAGCAGCAGCACCTTGCCGATGCTCGCCGTCGGCATGACCACGTGGTCGTCGACGGAGAACAGCACCGCGCCGGTCGAGAGGTCGGTGGCGCGCGCGGACACCTGGACGCCCGAGACGGCCAGCCGGCCGAGCGCGTCGAATCCGCGACTGAAGGTCTCGGTCGGTCCGGCCGCGCGGTGACGACCTCGGCGGCTCGCCGCCTGCCGCGCCCGGCGGGCGGACTCTTGGGCCTGGATCGTCACGGTGTCGCTAGGTCTTTCTTCCGAGTCGGTTCTACCGGAATCGCGGCGCCCCTCCCCGGCTCCGCCGTCGTCCGTGCGAGGGTGGCCGCGTGGACGATAGGGACGATGTTACCCCGTGGTCGGGGGGCAGAACGCACGAGTTCTGAGAACGGTCGAGCTACCAGATGGTGACCCGCTCGGCGGGAGCGAGCCAGAGCCGGTCGCCTTCGCCGACCTGGAAGGTGTCGTAGAAGGCGTCGATGTTGCGCACGATCTGGTTGCAGCGGAACTCGTTCGGCGAGTGCGGGTCGATCGCGAGCAGGCGGATGACCTCCTCATCGCGTCCCTTCTGCTGCCAGGCCTGCGCCCACGACAGGAAGAACCGCTCTGCGCCGGTCAGCCCGTCGATCACGGGAGGCTCTTCGCCGTTCAGCGACAGCAGGTACGCCTTCCAGGCGATGCCGAGGCCGCCCAGGTCGCCGATGTTCTCGCCGATCGTCAGGGCGCCGTTCACGTGGTGGTCGGGCACCTGCTCCGGAGCGAGTGCGTTGTACTGCTCGATGAGGCTCGCGGTGCGCTTCTCGAACGCCTTCCGGTCGGCCTCCGTCCACCAGTCCTCGAGCCGTCCGTCGCCGTCGAACTTCGACCCCTGGTCGTCGAACCCGTGGCCGATCTCGTGGCCGATGACGGCGCCGATCGCGCCGTAGTTGGCAGCGGCGTCCCGGTCGGCGTCGAAGAACGGGAACTGCAGGATGGCGGCCGGGAACACGATCTCGTTGAAGCCCGGGTTGTAGTAGGCGTTGATCGTCTGCGGCGTCATGAACCACTCGTCGCGGTCGATCGGCTTGCCGATCTTGCCCAGCTCGCGGTTGAACTCGAACAGCGCGGCGGCGCGGACGTTGCCGACCAGGTCGGTGGGGTCGATCTCGAGGCTGGAGTAGTCGCGCCACTTGACCGGGTAGCCGATCTTCGGCGTGAACTTCTCCAGCTTGTCGAGGGCGCGGTCACGCGTCTGCTCGCCCATCCAGTCGAGGGTGCGGATGCTCTGGCGGTAAGCCTCGATCAGGTTGGCGACCAGCGCATCCATCCGCTCCTTGGCCGCCGGCGGGAAGTGCTGCTCGACGTAGATGCGGCCGACCGCCTCGCCCATGGCGCCCTCGACGAGCGAGACGCCGCGCTTCCAGCGGGCCCGCATTTCCGGGGTTCCGGTCAGAGTGCGGCCGTAGAAGTCGAAGTTGGCCTCCACGAAGTCGCCCGAGAGGTACGGCGCCGCGCCGTGGACGACCTGCCAGGTCAGCCAGTCCCGCCACGACTCGAGGCGGTCCTCGGTGAGGAGGCCGGCGAGTCCGGTGGTGAACGACGGCTGACGCAGCACGACCTCGGCCAGTGCGCCCTGGGGCGCGCCCAGCGCGTCGGCCCAGACCTCCAGATCGGCCGCCTGCCCGGCCGCGGCGCCGCCGGTGAAGAGGGCCTTGGCGTCGGCCCAGTCGTACAGGTTGTAGGTCTTCTCGGAGTCGCGCGAGGCCACGTTGTCCCAGTGCTGCGCCGCAAGCGCGGTCTCCAGGTCGAAGACGCGCTGCGCGCGGTCGGGGGCGTCGTCTACCCCGGCGAGCTCGAACATCCGCTGGATGTGCGCGACGAACGCCTCACGGACCGGGGCGAACCGCTCCTCGCGGAAATACGACTCGTCCGGCAGCGAGATCCCGGACTGCTCGAGGAAGACGAGGTAGCGCTCGGGGTCGCCCGGGTCGTTGTCGACGAACAGCTGGTAGAAGCCGCCGAGGCCGCGACGCTCCAGCTTGCCCACCGTCTCGAGCAGGCTCGGGATGCTGTCGACGCCCGAGGCGAACGTCAGTTCGTCGCGGATGGCCTCCACCCCGAGCGCATCGACCCGGTCCTCATCCATGAAGCTCGTGAAGAGGTCGCCGAATTTGCGCTCCTCGGTGCCCTCCGCCGCATCCTGGGCCTTCTCGACGATCTCGCGGACGGCCGCCTCCGACTGCTCGGCCAGGATCATGAACGACCCCCAGCGCGCCTTGTCGGACGGGATCTCGGTGCGGTCCAGCCACTTGCCGTTGACGTGCCGGAACAGGTCGTCCTGGGGGCGGACGGCGGGGTCGAGTTCGTCGGTGCGGATGCCGGAGTCGAGCGTCATGCGCCCAGCCTACGGGTCAGGCCGTCGCGTGGGCCAGCGACGACAGGCGCCGGTACGAGATCGCGAAGAGGGCGGCCATGAGGAGTTCGGCGAGGATCGACACCGTGCCCGAGAGGCCGCCGAAACCCGCGAACGAGAACCCGATGTTGATGACCGCAACGAGTCCGTAAACGATGGCGAAGACGCCGCTCAGGAGTGGGCGGTTCGTCATCCGCCACCACGGCCGCGCCGCCTGCACGGGCTCGCCGGGTCCACGGAACATCCGGCTGACCAGGTACCAGGCGGTCACCTGGAGCACCGTCAGCACCACCGAGACCGCCTCGGAGTGCAGCGCGTCGAAGAGCAGCGCCACCAGGATGTTCACGGCGACGAGCACCGCGATCACGGCGGCCTTGCGGCCCGGGGTGGTGAAGCGCATGCAGATCCTTCTGGTGCTCGGCTGCCAGCATGTCAGTTCCCTCAGACGGCCCGGCGGAGGCTCGCCGTGACGCCCGGAAGGGTGAGGTGCGACTCAGTCTGCGTTCGTATGCTGGCCCGGTGACCCTCGCCACCTCCCCGCAGCAGCCCGCCGATCCCGAACGGCCGGGCGGGCAGCCGAGCGCGGGCCTGCCGCCGGCCGGCTGGTACGGCGACCCGTCCGACGTGCACGCGCTGCGCTGGTGGAGCGGCGCCGGATGGACGGGATACACCTACCCGCTGCAGGCGGCGCAGCCCCGCGGCCGGAGCGGCCGCCGCGCAAGTGGATCGGTCGCTTCGGCGGGTGGATCCTCGTCGCCTCCAGCGCCTTCATCTGGGTGTGGCTGTTCGGGTTCAGCCTGCTGCTCAACGCGATCGCGCCGCACGCGTCGGACGACGCACCGGCCGTGCTGTCGCCGTACCTTCTGATGACGGGTGCGGCCACCGTCGCCGCCGCCATCCTCTACACGATGGCCTACCGGCTCCGGCCGGACGACAGGCTGACCGCATCCCGGCTGGTGATCATCGCGGGCGTCGGCGGGCTCGGGGCCACGCTGGTGGCCGGGCCCGTCAACAGCCTGATCGACGTGCTCGGCGGTGGCACGGCGTCCCACCCGAGCGGCCTCGCGCTGGTGCTCGCCGGCGTGGTCGAGGAGCTGCTCAAGGTGACGGCTGCCGTGCTCCTGGCCCTCACCCTCCCGGTGAAGAACGCGCGCATCGGCCTGTTCGTCGGCGGCGCCGTCGGGCTCGGGTTCAGCGTCATCGAGAACCTCGGATACCTGCAGGAGTCGTTCGCCCGCGGCCAGGACAACGGGATGGGGTCTCGGGATGTTCCTCGCGACCGTCGTGGGGCGCGAGCTGACCGGCCCGTTCCTGCACCCGGTGTTCTCGGCGCTTCTCGGGGCGGCGGTCTTCGCGGCAGCCCGCAAGGGGCGCTTCCGCCTCACGATCGGCGTCGTGCTGGCCTATCTCGCCGTCGCGGCCGGGCACGGGCTGTTCAACGGCGCTACCTGGCTCGCCCAGCACCTCCCGTGGCAGAAGGCGGCGGCCGGCGGGGCGCTGCTGCTCTTCGAGCTGCTGTTCGCCCTCGGCAGCGGTCTGGCGTGGCTGCTGATCGCGCGCCGGATCCGGAGGAGAGACGCCGAACGCCGGGCCGCCGAGCAACGGACCGCCGAGGCCCGGCGCTAGGCCGAGGCGCGGGTCAGATCTCGCGGAGCCGCTCGGCCAGGTAGCGGTCGAGGCCCTCGAGCGGGATGCGCTCCTGCTGCATCGAGTCGCGGTCGCGAACGGTTACGGCGTCGTCCTCGAGGGAGTCGAAGTCGACCGTCACCGCGAGCGGCGTGCCGATCTCATCCTGTCGCCGGTAGCGGCGGCCGATCGCGCCCGAGTCGTCGAAGTCGACATTGCGGCGCTTGCGGAGCCGGTCGGCGAGGCCGCGGGCCAGCGGTGAGAGGGCCTCGTTGCGCGAGAGCGGCAGCACCGCGACCTTGACCGGCGCGAGGCGCGGGTCGAGGTGCAGCACGGTGCGCTTGTCCGTGCCGCCCTTGGCGTTCGGCACCTGCTCCTCGTCGTACGCGTCGACGAGGAAGGCCATCAGCGCGCGGGTGAGGCCGAACGACGGCTCGATGACGAACGGCACGTAGCGCTCGTTCTTGTTCTGGTCGAAGTAGCTGAGGTCTTTGCCCGAGTGCTCGATGTGCGTCCTCAGGTCGAAGTCGGTGCGGTTGGCGACACCCATCAGCTCGCCCCACTCGCTGCCGACGAAGTCGAAGCGGTACTCGATGTCGATCGTGCGCTTCGAGTAGTGCGCCAGCGCGTCCTTCGGGTGCTCGAATCGGCGGATGTTCTCCGGCTTGATGCCCAGCTCGGTGAACCAGTCCCAGGCCAGGTCGATCCAGGTGTCGAACCACTGCTCATCGGTGCCGGGCTCGACGAAGTACTCGATCTCCATCTGCTCGAACTCGCGGGTGCGGAAGATGAAGTTGCCCGGCGTGATCTCGTTGCGGAATGCCTTGCCGATCTGGCCGATGCCGAACGGCGGCTTCTTGCGCGAGGTCTGCAGCACCGAGCCGAAGTCGGTGAAGATGCCCTGGGCGGTCTCCGGCCGCATGTAGTGGAGGCCCGACTCGTCGTCGACGACGCCGAGGAAGGTCTTCATGAGGCCCGAGAACTGGCGGATGGGCGTCCACTGGCCGATCTTGTCCGGGTGGTCCGGGTCGGGGATGTCGTCGAGGCCGTTCGCCGGCGGGTGGCCGTGCTCGGCCTGGTACGCCTCGAACAGGTGGTCGGCGCGGTACCGCTTGTGGGTGATGAGCGACTCGGTGAGCGGGTCACTGAACACCTGGACGTGGCCGGATGCCTCCCACACCTGTGTCGGCAGGATGATGGCCGAGTCGAGTCCCACCATGTCGCCGCGGCCGCGCACGAACGCGTTCCACCACTCGCGCTTGATGTTCTCCTTCAGCTCCACGCCGAGGGGACCGTAATCCCACGCGGAGCGTTCCGCCGTAGATCTCGCCGGAGGGAAGACGAATCCGCGGTGCTGCGCAGCGTGATGACGGAATCCAGTCTCGACGGTGCGGCCATGGTGCTCCCTGTGCGATGCGGGTGTGTGGGACCCGTCCATCCTACTGAGGATGCGCGCGCTGCATTGAGCCGCCGGCCTCGCTACGCCTCGGCGGCCGCCCGGAACTCCTGCTCGAGGATCGCGTACACCGCGGTGTCCGACCACTCGCCTTTGAAGATCTCCGTCTCGCGCAGCAGTGCCTCCTGCCGCATCCCGAGGCGCTCGCAGAGCCGGGCGGAGGCGTCGTTTCGGGCGTCGAGCTGGGCGAAGACGCGGTGCGCGCCCAGGGTGTCGAAGCACAGCTCGAGGACGCGCTGGGCGGCCTCGGTCGCGTAGCCGCGACCGTGCACGGCGGGTGGAAGACCCATCCCATCTCGAACTTGCCCCACGTCGCGTTCTTGAGGAACAGGCTGATGTCGCCGATCACCCGCCCGGGCCGCCGCCCTCGGTCTCGGCCAGCTCGACCGCGAAGACGATGCCGTCGCCGTTCTCGGCGAGGCGGTTCATCGCGATGCGCTTGCGCAGGTGCTCGGCGGACTCGTCGTGGTCGTGCACCTCCCAGTAGAGGTACCGGACGACGTCCTTCAGCTTCTGGTAGGCGTGCACGTCCTCCAGGTCGCCGGTGTTCAGCGGACGGAGCAGGAGGCGCTCGGTGCGCAGCTGCTCGGCGGCGTACGGGAGGTTGGTCGCGCCATGCGGCTCGACGACGGTCGTGGTGGCTTCGTCGCTCACGGTCGCTCCTTCAGTCGGGATCAGGATGCAGCGGACGCGTCGTCCACGGCGGAGAGGTGCGGGCGGCCGGCGGCTTCGGCCTCGATGTCGACGCCGAAGAGGGCCGCGGCGCCGTCGATGAACGATTGCGCCTCGCCCTGGCGCGCGAGCTCTCGGGCCCGGACCGAGGGGGTGTGCAGCAGCACGCCGGCGAGGTGACGCAGCGCCGCCTCCGTCTGGTCGCTGGCGTCGCCGCGGCCGCGCGCACGCTCGATCTCCGCATCCAGCACGTCGAACACGTGCTTGCGGAGGGCGACCAGCGCGGGGGTGACCGCCTGCTCGGCGCTGCGTGCGCGGTACTCGGCGGCCGCCGCATCCACGATGCTCCGGGCGTCGTCCGCCGCGTGCAGCTCCTCCAGCGGCGCGTGGATGCTGATCGTCTCGAGGTCGAGGAGTTCGACGCCGGCGAACTCGGCAACGGCAGGGTCGACGTTGCGCGGCAGGCCCAGGTCGATCACGAGCCGGCGCCTCGGCCGCACCGGAGCAGCTCGAGCGCCTCGGCGAGGAGCGGACGGGTGAGCACGTAGTCGGTGACCGCGGAGCAGGTGAGCGACGAGGTCGCTCTCCGCCAGCGCATCCAGGAGCCCGTCGGCGGGCACCGCGGCGATGTCGTGCGAGGCCGCGAACTTGGGCGCGCGGCCGGAGGGAGTACACCCGGACGTCTGTCACGCCGCGGTCGCGGAGGGGCGGCAGGCTCGCGCCGGCGTACTTGCCGGTGCCGACGAGCAGCACGCGGGTCTGCGCCCAGTCGCTGACCCGGCTCTCGGCCAGGTCGAGAGCGAGCCGGACCATCGAACGGCCGGCGGTCATGATCCCGGTGCGGTTCTTGACGCCGCGCGAGGTGCGCGAGGCGACCTGGAAGAGGCGCTCCAGCTCGCTGGTCACGGATCCCGTGGAGCGCGCCGTCTCGAGCGCCCGGCGCACCTGGCCGGCGATCTCGCCCTCGCCGACGACCACGGACTCGAGTCCGCTGGTGACGGCGAAGAGGTGCTCTGCGACCGCGTGGTCGCTGTAGACCAGCTCGCGGAGCGGAGGGTGTCGGCGTCGATCCCGGAAGCGCCGCTCACGGCATCAAGACGGCCTCGGCCGAGACGGCGCGAGCGGCGGAAGCGGCTCGTCGATGTCGAGGTACGCCTCGAACCGGTTGCAGGTCGCCAGGACGACGGAACCGGCGACGATGTCGCTGTGCTCTGCGAGTGCGGCCGTGATGGCCGGAGCGTGACGCTCGAGCCGTTCCAGGAGGTCGAAGTCCGCCGTACGGTGACTCGACGAGAAGCACAGAAGCACGCATGAAAGCCTACGCTCGCGTCCGGCCATCCTCGAATCGGGCGCTCAGCCCGCTGTCAGCCCAGCCGCTTGTCAGGCGGCGCCCTGGCAGAATCGTGGGGTGACCACCCTCGCACCCGAGCATCCCCTCGCCTCCGGGCGTACCTCCTCCAGCCCGCTCGTCCGGGCCTACCAGGGGGAGCGCCGCGAACTCGTCCCCGTCCGGTTCATGCGCCAGGCCGGCCGGTCGCTCCCGGAGTACCGCGAGCTCCGTGTGGGAACTCGCATGCTGGATGCGTGCCTCGACCCCGCGATGGCCAGCGAGATCACGCTGCAGCCCGTCCGCAGGCACGGTGTGGATGCCGGCATCTTCTTCAGCGACATCGTCGTGCCGCTCAAGCTGGCCGGTGTGGATGTCGAGATCGTTCCCGGCAAGGGGCCCGTCTTCGCGCAGCCGGTGCGCACCGCCGCCGACGTCGACCGCCTCACCGCGATGGACCCCGCCTCGCTGGGCGACGACGTGTTCGCGCCCATCCAGGAGGCGGTCCGGCTGACGATCGCCGAGCTGGACCGGACGCCGCTGATCGGCTTCGCCGGTGCGCCGTTCACGCTCGCCGCGGTACCTGGTCGAGGGCGGTCCGTCGAAGGACCACATCCGCGCCCGCACGCTGATGCACGCCGATCCGGAGGCGTGGTCGCGCCTCATGGCGTGGACGGCCGACATCTCCGGGGCCTTCCTGCGCGCGCAGGTGCTCGCCGGGGCCAGCGCCGCGCAGCTGTTCGACTCGTGGGCGGGCTCGCTCTCGCTGCATGACTACGCGGCCCACGTCGCGCCCGCCTCCGCCCGTGCGCTCTCGCACGTCCGTGACCTCGACTACGGTCTGCAGGACGAGACCCCCGCCGACGCCCCCGAGCCGGCCATCCACGACCGCGTGCGCAACGTGCCTCTCGTTCACTTCGGCGTCGGGACCGGCGAGCTCCTCAAGGCGATGCACGAGGTGGGCGCGGACGCGGTCGGCGTCGACTACCGCATCCCCCTCGACGAGGCCAGCCGCCGCCTCGGGCATGTGGTGCCGGTGCAGGGCAACGTCGACCCGGCGATGCTGGATGCCCCGTGGCCGGTGCTCGAGGCGCACGTCCGCGACGTGCTCGACCGCGGCCGCGAGGCGCCGGCGCACGTGCTCAACCTCGGGCACGGCGTGCCGCCGGAGACCGACCCCACCGTGCTGACCCGCGTGGTCGAGCTGGTGCACGGGTGGCGTCCCGAATGAGCGACGAGCCGATCCTCCCCGGTGACGGTCCCGACCCGGTCGACGATCTGGGCGAGGAGATCCGGCACGTCGTCGAAGCGCCTCCGACGCGGGTCGTCGTCATCGGAGGCAGGATGTCCGGGCTGGTCGTCGCGCGGGAGTGCGCACGGCCCGGCTTCGAGGTCACGCTGCTGGACGCATCCTCGCGGGTGGGCGGCAGCGTCGCACCGCTCGAACTGAGCGGGATGACGCTCGATGCCGGCGCGGAGAGCTTCGCGACCCGCGGCGGCCACGTCGCCGAACTGCTGCACGATCTCGGCCTCGACGACGACGTCGTGGAGCCGAATCCGTCCGGCGCGTGGGTCCGTCACGGCTCGCGTTCGGTGCCGCTGCCCAAGGCCGGGCTGCTCGGCATCCCGAGCTCTCCGCTGGCGAAGGATGTCGTCGCCGCGATTGGCGCGCGCGGTGCGTTCCGCGCGTACCTGGACCGCCTCATCCCGGTGCTCAAGATCGGCCAGGAGCGGAGTCTCGGCACGCTCGTCCGCAAGCGGATGGGCCGGGCGGTGCTCGACCTCCTGGTCGCCCCGGTCGCGACCGGCGTGTACTCGGCCTCGCCCGATGATCTCGACGTCGAGGTGGTGGCGCCCGGACTCAACGCGGCGCTGACGCGGCTGGGTTCGCTGTCCGGCGCGGTCGGCGAGTTGCGGTCGGCGTCGAAGGCGGGCAGTGCCGTTGGCGGGATCCGCGGTGGGATGTGGCGGCTGCCCCGGTCGCTCGCCGCAGACATCGAGGCGCGCGGGGGCGTGGTGCGGACGGATGCTCCGGTCACCGCGATCGAGCCCTGGACGCCCTCCGAGGACGCCGATCTCGAGCAGCGTCCGGGCCGCTGGATGGTGCGCCTGGCCGACGGCGAGGAACTCGTGGCGGACGCGGTCGCGCTGACCTCGCCGGCAGATGCCTCCTCGACCTGCTTGCAACGCTGGACGCACCCCTGGCCGCCCTGCGCGACCTGGACTGGCCGCCCGCCTCCAGCGTCGAGCTGGTCACACTGCTGATCGACGACGACCGGCTCGCCTCGACCCCCGTCGGCACCGGCGTGCTCGTCGCCGATGTGCCCGGCGCCGACGTGCGCGCCAAGGCGATGACCCACTCCAGCGCCAAGTGGGCGTGGGTCGCCGAGGCGGCGGGAGCCGGCCGTCACGTCGTCCGGCTGTCCTACGGCCGCGCCGGGCGGCCGGCCGAGACGATCGCCCTCGGCGACGCCGAGCTGCGCGCCCAGGCGGTGGCGACGTGTCGCGGCTCCTCAATATTCCGCTCGCGGAATCCGCCGTGACCGCTTTCGCCCGCACCCCCTGGACGAACGCCCTGCCGTATGCGACAGTGGGGCAGCGGGAGCGCATCACAGCGGGTCCGCACCGAGGTCGACGGTGTCGAGGGTCTCGAGGTCACCGGGTCCTGGCTGACCGGAACAGGCCTCGCCTCCGTCATCCCGGATGCCCGCCGCACGGCGCGAGCGCGTGCGCGGGCTGCGGTGGAGGGCTCTCACGGAAGCACTCCACGCGGACGCCGGGGATCCACCTCAGACGGACTGACCGATAAGGAGACGGAATGCGCGGCAAGATCCTCTTCGTCACCGGGGCGGCGGTGGGCTACGTGCTCGGCGCCCGCGCGGGGCGCCAGCGGTACGAGCAGATCAAGGCCGCGGCCGCGAAGGTGTGGGAGTCGCCGGCCGTGCAGAAGCAGGTGCACTCCGCGCAGGACTTCGTCTCCGAGAAGGTGGGCGAGTTCCCCGAGACCGTCTACATCACGATCAAGAGGCTCGTCGTGCAGGCGAACGACCGGCGGCGCGAGGCCGCGCGCACCGTATCCGTCGCCCGCCGCGGAGGCCGCGATCGCCGCCGGAAACGGACGCAACAACCCGGCCTCCTGACAGGGGTACTGTACGGAAGCGACGAGGGGAGACGCGATGACAGACCGGGAGCAGGTTGAAGGCGCACGGGCGAAGTCCCTCGCGCAAGCTGGTCACCGACCTGCCGAAGCTGATCGTCGGGCTGTTCACGGCGGAGTTGAACCACCTCAAGGCGGAGCTCGCCGAGGAGGCGAAGCATGCCGGTGTCGGCATGGGGCTCCTAGCGGCCGCCGCGCTGCTGCTGTTCTACGGGCTCGGCGCGCTGATCGCGGCCGCCATCCTCGGGATCGCCGTCGCGCTCCCCGCCTGGGCGGCCGCGCTGATCGTGTTCGGCGCTCTCGTCGTCATCGCCGTGGTGCTGGCGCTCATCGGCGTCCGCTCCTTCAAGAAGATGGATGGCGTGGCACCGTCGCAGACCATCGACTCCATCAAGCAGGACACCGACGCGCTGAAGGGACTGGGCGACGTATGACAACTGACCGCAGCGACGTCGACCGGGCGCGGGCCGAGCTGGCCGCGACCGTGGAGGCGATCGAGTACAAGCTGAACGTGCCCAAGCGCGCCTCGGAGCGCATCGACCGCCTCCGCAAGGAGAACCCGACCGCCCTCGTCGCCATCGTCGCCGGTGCCGCCGTCGCCCTGGCGGGTGCGGTGTGGGGCATCGTCAGCCTGATCCGAAGGTGAGCGGCGGTCCTGTTTTGGCCTTCCCAGCTTTCAGAGGGAGACTGTGGGTATGAGTACCCCGGCTGCCGCTCCGGCAGAGTCGTCCGCCCCCGAAACCCCCAGCGACAACCCGACCGGCTTCACCCTCTGGGCTGTGCTGCGCCGCGACCCCGCCCGCCCCGACGATCTCGACGGCACGGATGTGCCGAAGGCCGTCGAAGAGCTCGAAGGCGTGATCGCCGACATCGAACTCCAGGGTGTGACCACCCGCGGCCTCTACGACGTCTCCGGCCTGCGCGCCGACGCCGACATCATGATCTGGCTGCACGGCCCCGAGGCCGAGGCTCTGCAGTGGGGCCTTCGCCAGCTGCGCCGCACCCGCCTGTTCAAGGCGCTGCTGCCGACGTGGAATGCGATGGCCGTCCACCGTGACGCCGAGTTCAACAAGGCGCACGTCCCCGGCTTCCTGCGCGGCATCGCTCCCAAGGGCTGGCTCACCGTCTACCCGTTCGTCCGCAGCTACGAGTGGTACCTGCTGCCCGACGAGGAGCGGTCCAAGATGCTCGCGGACCACGGCCGCAAGGGCGCCGCGTTCCGCTCGGTCATCGCCAACACCGTCGCATCGTTCGCGCTCGGCGACTACGAGTGGATCCTGCCGATGGAGGCCGACGAGCTGACCGATCTCGTCGACATGATGCGCGAGCTCCGCTACACCGGAGGCGCGCCGCCACGTGCGCGAAGAGGTGCCGTTCTTCACCGGCCGCCGCATCGAGCCGGCCGAGGTCGTGGAGGTCCTGCAGTGACCGAGGCGCAGACCGCCCAGCGGGTCCTGGGCGCCACCCCCGCCGCCGCCTCCGGTCCCGAACACGTGACCGAGCCGGTCGCGTACGATGCGATCCTGCTCGCCGGCTTCGGCGGTCCCGAGGGGCAGGACGACGTCATCCCGTTCCTCCGCAACGTGACGCGCGGCCGCGGCATCCCGGAGGAGCGCCTGGAGGAGGTGGCGCACCACTACCGCCACTTCGGAGGTGTCAGCCCCATCAACGACCAGAACCGCGAGCTCAAGGCCGCGCTGGAGGCGGGCTCGCTTCGCGCGGCATCGACCTGCCGGTGCTGTGGGGCAACCGCAACTGGGACCCGTACCTCGCCGACGCGCTCCGTGAGGCAGGACGAGCGCGGCTTCACCAAGTTGATCGCGATCGCCACGAGCGCCTACTCGTCGTACTCGAGCTGCCGCCAGTACCGCGAGGATTACGCCGCCGCCCTCGAGTCGACCGGTCTGCTCGGCCGCATCGAGATCGACAAAGTGCGCCAGTTCTTCGACCACCCCGGCTTCGTCGAGCCGTTCATCGAAGGCGTCCGCACCGCCGTCGACGAGCTGCAGCAGAAGCTGCCGGGCCTCGACCCGGCGAAGGAGGTGCGCATCCTCTTCTCGACGCACTCCATCCCGGTCGAGCGACGCGGCGAAGTCCGGTCCCGCCGAGCGCGGTTTCGGCGAGGGCGGCGCGTACGCCGCGCAGCACCTCGCCGTGGCCGAGGTCGTCTCGCACGCGGCGACCGGGGAACCGTCGAGTGGGATCTCGTCTATCAGTCGCGTTCCGGGCCGCCCTCGATGCCCTGGCTCGAGCCCGACATCAACGACCGGATCGCCGAACTCCCGGCGCTCGGTGTCAAGGCCGTCGTCATCGTGCCGCTCGGCTTCATGAGCGACCACATGGAGGTGCTCTGGGACCTCGACAACGAGGCCATGGAGACCAGCGACGAGCACGGCCTGGTCGCCGTCCGCGTCCCGACCCCCGGCACTCACGCGACCTTCGTGAAGGGCCTCGTCGACCTGGTGCTGGAGCGCCGCGACGGCGTGCCCCTCGACCAGCGCCCCGCGGTCACCTCGCTCCGGGCCCTGGTACGACGTCTGCCGTCCGGGATGCTGCGAGAACGTCCGTCTCGGGTTCAAGCCGGCTGCGGCGGGTCTGGCGCCGTGACCGGATCCGTGACGATGGTCGACTCCGCCGCGCCTCGCCGCGACGGGGTGCTCCGCGTCGGCACCCGCGGCAGTGCGCTGGCCGTCGCGCAGACGACCGCGATCGCCGAGTCCATGGCTCGCGCGACCGGCGCCGACGTCGAACTCGTCACGGTCACCACCCACGGCGACGTCTCGCGCGAGTCGCTCGCCCAGCTCGGCGGCACGGGCGTCTTCGCCACCGCCCTGCGGGATGCGCTCCTCGCCGGCGAGGTCGACCTCGTCGTCCACTCGCTCAAAGACCTGCCGACCGCTCCGGCGCCCGGCCTCGTCATCGGCGCCATCCCGAAGCGGGCGGATGCGCGTGACACGCTCTGCGCGCGCGGCGGCCTGACGCTGGAGACGCTCCCCGAGGGCGCCCGCGTGGGCACCGGCTCCCCGCGCCGGGTCGCGCAGCTGAAGGCGCAGCGCCCCGACCTCGACATCGTCGACCTCCGCGGCAACGTCGACACCCGCCTCGGCAAGGTGGCGTCTGGCGACCTGGATGCCGTGGTGCTGGCCGCCGCCGGCCTCACGCGCCTCGGCCGCCTCGATGCCGTGACCGATTTCTTCCCGCTCTCGCTGATGCCGACCGCACCGGGCCGGGGCGCTCGCTCGCCCTCGAGGCGCGCGCCGGCGACGAGAAGGGCCGCGGCCCCGTCGCCCGGGCCCTCTCCGCCGTCGACCACGTGACGACGCACGCGTCGGCCGCCGCGGAGCGGATCGTGCTGGCCGGACTCGAGGCGGGATGCGCCGCGCCGATCGGTGCGACCGCCCTCGTCGACGACGGGCTGCTGTTCCTCACGGCGACGGTGTGCCGGCCCGACGGGTCCGAGTCCCTCACCGCATCCCACGCCGCGACCCCCGATTCGCTCAGCGCCGCCCACCTCGACGAGGCGGCGCGCGATGTCGGCGCCCGCGTGGTGGCCGAACTGCTGGCGGCGGGCGCGGCCGACCTGGCGCCGCTCGGGAGCACCCGATGACCACCACCGCGCCGATTCCGAAACCGCTCGCCGGCTGGCGAGTGCTGCTGGTGCCGCGCGGCGGTCCGTGGGGCGACTCGGTCGCGGCCGACCTCCGCTCCAAGGGCGCGTCGCCCGTGGTGGCCGCGATGATCAACTTCGCCCCGACGGCCGACGCCCCGGCCCTCGAGGCCGCCCTGACGCGGCTCGCGAACGGCGAGTTCGACTGGATGACCGTCACCAGCGCCACCACGGTGGATGTGCTGAGTGCCCAGCGCGCCGTCGTCCCGCCGTCGACGCCGGGTCGCCGCCGTGGGCGAGACGACCGCCGCGGCGCTGGCCGCCGCCGGCTACCGCGTCGACCTGGTTCCCTCGGAGGACAACTCCGCCCGCGGCCTCCTCGCCGAGTGGGAGGCCGCCACGCAGGGCGCCTTCCGCTGCGCATCCTGACCCTCCGTTCCGAGATCGCCAAGCCGCTGCTCACCGAGGGTCTGCGTCGCATCGGGCACGATGTCGAGTCGGTCGTCGCCTACCGCACCGTCGGTGTGCCGGTCCCCGAGAACGTCGTCAGCGACGTGCGCGACGGACTCGTGCAGGCCATCCTCGTCACCAGCGGTTCGGTGGCGGAGCAGGTGCAGGAGCAGCTGGGCCCGGTGCCCGAGTCGACCCTGATCGCGGCGATCGGCCCGCAGACGGCACGGGATGCGCGTGCGTTCGGCCTGCGCGTGGACGTGATCGCCGCCGAGCGCACCGCCGCGTCCCTCATCGACGCGGTGGTGCAGGTCGCGCTCGCGCGCGCAGGCGACGACCGCGACGACGACTACTGAGGGTGACCGACGGAGTCCCGCTAGGGTGCGGGGTCCGTCGGGTGCGCCAGGTTTGCGTCACGATCGGTAGAACGTCGCGTCTGACAGAGTGACGGGCGTCGCCCGTGCGGTCATGATCGGGTGTGGTCCGACCGCTCGGTTCAGGAGATGGAGCAGAGATGCGGGCGGTGCGGGTAGCAAGCGCGGTCCTGGCGGCCATCGTCCTGGTCACGGGTCTGGCGGCCTGCTCGTTGATTGGAGATCGCCTCATGACGCCAGACCCTCCGGTCAAGGAATTGCAGCGGAGTCCGCGATCGTCTACCGGGATGAGTGGCAACCGAACGTGGAGAAGGTTCGGTTCACCCGGGATGGCAACCGGCCAGGGCTTGGTGTTCCTTGGTGCGTGAACGCTGTGGCCACGGTGGCGGGCGTGGACTACCTGGTGATCATCGGGCCGGATAGCGGAGGCGTGTCGTACGTGGGTAGCACCGGTGTGCCGCCTGAAGCGCCGACGCCTTTCGCGCGTGTTCCGTTGACCGTGATCTATAGCGATGGAACGTCCGAGGTGATCGAGTGACTACCGACGAGCGCATTCGGGGCTCGCAGATGCAGATTACCGGCGAACCGCTTGTGCTCAGGTCTCCGACCGCGGCAACGCTCCCGACGGCTCGCCTGCCGACGCTGATCTGCAGCGACGGAGTGTCTGAAGCTAGCGAATGAACGAAGGTGGATCCCGCAGTCGTCATGATCTGTAGAACCGCCCGTCTATCAAGGTGACGGGCTTGATTCCGTCCGGTCCGGGTTGCGCAGTAGCTCGACCGATTCATGCAAAGGACGGGCTGACATGCGCCGAGTACGGATAGCGACTGCTCTGCTGCTGAGCGCCTGCCTGATTGCGGGTCTGACGGCCTGCTCGTTGATTGGAGATCGCCTCATGACGCCAGACCCTCCGGTGAAGGAATTGCAGCGGGAGTCCGCGATCGTCTTCCGGGACAAGTTTCAACCGAATGTCGAGAAGATCCGGTTCACTCGGGATGGCGGCAGACCGGGGCTCGGCGCGTCGTGGAGCGTCAACGCCATCGCAACAGTCGGCGGCTCTGACTATTACGTGATCATAGGGCCGGATGGCAGAAGCGTGTCGTACGTGGGCGGAACCGGTATGCCGCCTGACGCACCGACGCCTTTCGCGCGAGTTGCATTGACCGTGATCTATAGCGACGGGACCTCGGAGCTGATCGAGTGACGACCCCCGAGGAGTACATGGATCTGGCCGATGAGGCTTACAAGGTGGATCGCTTGTGGCAGGACCCCCCGACTGTGAAGGACTCCTTCATCAGGGTCTACACTGCAGCTGGTGAGCGGGTGTATCGGGTGCCTCGATACCGAGGACAATCCGGTCAATGGCTTCCAGGCGATGGCTGTCGCGCCGGTCGTGCACAGGTGTCGTCGACGAAGACCACATCGTCATCGCGTATGCAGGCACCAATCCGGATCATCGCGCTGACCTCATGGAAGACGTCGAGACCGTGGTCGGCGGGCAGCAGGGCGTGGGCTCGCAGGTGCTCGACGCCCTCTTCTTCGCGGAACGTGTGCGCGTAAAGCATCAGGGGTCGTCGATCACCACCGCGGGCCATTCGCTGGGCGGGCTTCTCGCGCTCCTGGTCGCAGGGGAGAACGACTGGGATTCCACGACCTTCAATGCACCGGACCCGTACGACCATCTGTCCCCGCAGGCCCGGAACCGGATCGCGGCCGACGCGAAGGCCGGGCGCAGCCGGCTGCACAACTACGTCAACGTCTGGGACGTGGTCGGCAACATCTTCGGGAACAGGACGGGTGCCGCCATCTACGTCGGCGATCGGCCGGGCCGCCCCACCCTCGAATATCACAACCTCGGGAAGAACGGGGCGTTCACGCCCAACCCCGATGGCTCGATCGAGGGCGCCGGCGTGAAGGGCCACAGCCTCGAGGACATCATCGCCAACGTTGTGGACGAAGTCATTCCGGGAGCCTCCGCAGCCCTTCCTCTCGGCATCTCGATGCTCGCGGGGATCGCGCGTAGTCCGGCGGCCATGCGGTCGCTGGCCAAGAATGCAGCTGGTGCATTGGTCGCGGTGAACACGGCGTCCGCCCTGGGTCTCGCGGCCAGTATCGGCAACACCGGGCTCGCCCTGGCTCAGATCAAGCTGGCCAATGGCCGGATCGTCCCCCGGATGGAGGAGGGACTGGTGGCCGCGAAGAACGCTGCGACGGCCTTGCCCTATGTCACTGCGTACGACATCGAGAGCTGTGTCGAGGGCAACCGTCTGCGCGTCGACCTGAACGTCGACGAACATGCTGTCCGTGAGGTCGACCGGCTCGTCGACCACCACGCTCGACCGCGTCGGGCAGCTCGGGAGGGCATCACCCGGTCCGTGCTCCACACTGTCGAGCAGGATGCGCGGTGGGCCCTCTCCTTCGGTCTCGCGGGATAGGGGTCTCATGTCCGGTAACGGTGTAATCGACCTGGCGACCTTCGTGGAGGAGCTCTTCGACGGGCTCGACCGCGAGGTGCGGGCGGGCGTGGAAGAGGTCCAGGACTGGATCGAAGAACAGGTTCACGGGGCGACGGTCGGGCTCCTGAACAGCGTGATGCCGCCGCTGGTCCAGGCGGGCTATGCCGCCGTGAAGCTCAGCGAGTCCGCGATCGTGGCCTCGGCCGCCGCAGGCATCGGCTTCACCCTCGGGACCGCCGACGTCAGCAACGCGGTCCTCGCCGGTGCCGTCGCCGACACGGTCAAGCGCGGTATCGGCGAACTGCGGGCGCAGAGCGACTACGCGAAGGAGGGTGAACAGCATACGATGACGACCCACCGATCGCTGTACGAGCTGGAGGACGACCAGGAGCAGCAGCGCAGGACGGCGCGGCAGCGGATCGAGCGAGCCGAGGAGTACATCGGCCACTACCGATCCCGAGTCGAGCAGGTGCGCGAGACGTTCTACCACTTCAGCGCGTACCACGGAGTGGCGGATGATCCTGGATTCCGGGAGGCACTCCGGCGCACAGCCGACGTCGCCGACGAGAACGTCAGGCACGCCGGCCGCCGGGTCGGCGAGCTGGAAGAAGAGTACGACGAGCTGCTGCGCGAGCAGCTCCGGGAGCGCGAACTCTTCCTCGCCCAGCAGCGGGGACGACTGACCCGCGCTCGGAGGACCCTCAGCGATCCGGGCGTAGGCTGACGTGAGTGGAGTGAACTGCGATCCCGTCATCCGCCCTCCGACGGCTGCGGCAGACCCCGGCGATGCGCCGGCTGGTCGCTCGAGACCCGCCCACCCTCCGAGCTGATCCTCCCGCTGTTCGTGCGCGAGGGCGCGACCGAGCCCGTCCCGATCGGCTCGATGCCCGGCGTCTCCCAGCACAGCCTCGACTCGCTGAAGCGGGTCGCGAACGAAGCGGCGGAGGCCGGCGTCGGCGGACTGATGCTGTTCGGCGTGCCGGAGACCCGGGACGCATGGGCTCCGCCGCGACCGACCCCGACGGCATCCTGAACGTCGCCACGCGCGTCCTCGCCGACGAGGTGGGCGACGCGCTGGTCGTGCAGACCGACCTGTGCCTCGACGAGTTCACCGACCACGGCCACTGCGGCGTGCTGGATGCGCGGGGGCACGTCGACAACGATGCCACGCTGCTCCGCTACCGCGACATGGCCGTGGCGCAGGCCGAGGCCGGCTCCCAGCTGCTGGGCCTCAGCGGCATGATGGACGGCCAGGTCGCCGCCGTGCGCGAGGCGCTCGACGACGCGGGCCACACGGACGTCGTGGTCCTCGCCTACGCGGCGAAGTACGCGTCCGGCTTCTACGGCCCCTTCCGCGAGGCCGTCGACTCCCAGCTCTCCGGCGACCGCCGCGCCATACCAGCAGGACCCGGCGAACCGCCGTGAGGGCCTCCGCGAGGCGCGCCTCGACCTGGAGGAGGGCGCCGACATCCTGATGGTCAAGCCGGCGCTCAGCTACCTGGATGTGCTCGGCGACGTCGCGGCGATCAGCGACGTGCCCGTGGAGCGTACCAGGTGTCGGGCGAGTACGCGATGGTGGAGGCGGCCGCCGCGAACGGCTGGATCGACCGCAACCGCATCATCGAGGAGACCCTGGTCGGCGCCAAGCGCGCCGGCGCGGACGCGATCATGACCTACTGGGCGACCGAGGTGGCGGGGTGGCTGCGATGAACGACATCAATCTGGAGCAGTTCGAGCGCGCCCAGCGCGTCATTCCGGGCGGCGTCAACTCGCCCGTGCGCGCCTACGGCTCCGTGGGCGGCACGCCGCGGTTCCTCGTCTCGGCCCGCGGTCCGTACGTGACCGACGCGGAGGGCCGCGAGTACGTCGACCTGGTCGCGTCGTGGGGTCCGGCCATCCTGGGCCACGCCCATCCCGCCGTCGTGGAGGCGGTGCAGCAGGCCGCCGCGCGCGGACTGTCGTTCGGCGCGTCCACTCCCGCCGAGACCGTGCTGGCCGAGACCGTGATCGGGCGCGTGCCGTTCATCGAGAAGCTCCGCCTGGTGTCCACGGGCACCGAGGCGACGATGAGCGCGATCCGCCTGGCGCGCGGGTTCACCGGACGCCCGCTGCTCATCAAGTTCGCCGGCCACTACCATGGGCACTCCGACAGCCTCCTCGCCGAGGCCGGATCGGGGCTCGCGACACTCGCGCTGCCCGGTTCCGCCGGGTCACCGAGGCGACGGCCGCCCAGACCATCGTGCTGCCGTACAACGACCTGGATGCGGTGCGCGCGGTCTTCGAGGCGCAGGGCCCCGACATCGCCGCCGTCATCACCGAGGCGGCCGCTGCCAACATGGGCGTGGTCCCACCGGATGAGGGCTTCAACGCCGCCCTCGCGGACCTGGCGCACGAGTTCGGTGCCCTGCTCATCCTCGACGAGGTGCTCACCGGCTTCCGCGTCAGCGACGCGGGCTTCTGGGGACTCGACCGCGGCTACACGCCCGACCTGGTCACCTTCGGCAAGGTCATCGGCGGCGGGATGCCGCTGGCGGCCCTCGGCGGACGCGCGGAGCTGATGGACTTCCTGGCTCCGGCCGGCCCGGTCTACCAGGCGGGCACGCTCTCCGGGAACCCGGTCGCCGTCGCGGCGGGTCTGGCGACGCTGGCGAACGCCGACGAGGCCGTCTACGACCGGCTCGACGTCGTCGCCGCGACGATCTCGAATGGCGTCTCCGACGCACTGACCGATGCCGGGGTGGCGCACCGGGTTCAGCGCGCGGGCAACCTGTTCAGCTTCGTCTTCGGCGCGTACGACCGCGCGCCCCGCACGTACGCCGAGGTGCAGCGGCAGGAGGCGTTCCGCTACCGGGCGTTCTTCCACGCGATGCTCGACCAGGGTGTCTCGCTGCCGCCCAGCGTGTTCGAGGCCTGGTTCGTCACCGCCGCGCACGACGACGCCGCGGTGACGCGCATCCTGGACGCGATCCCCGCCGCCGCCCGGGCGGCGGCCGCCGCCACCACCCGCTGACCCCGCTCGCCCGCGCCGGGTCGCGCCCGTCCGCCGATCCCGCCTCCCGCCGAGTGGCGACATCATGTCGCCACTCGGCCCGAATTCGAGCATCTTCTCACCACTCGGGTGGGCGCGGCGCCCCGCCGCGTCACGCGTCAGGCGCGGCCGGCTCCCGCGACAGCGACTCCACATACGTGTACGTCGCGGAGGCCGGCCACCCGTCGGCGTCGAGCAGCGCGTAGACGTCGAAGTTCAGCGTCCCCCCACCCCCGGCGGCGCGGCGCAGGGTGCGCGGCGGCGCGTCGGACGACGACCGCACCGTGACCGTCTGCGGTTCCGCGCCGGATCGAGCAGGCGGGCGCGGAAGGTGGTGGTCCGGGTCATCCCACCACTCTCCCACGCCCGCCTGGCGTGCGGGACCGGGCGCTAGGTGTACTTGGTCATGACGTTGGTGACGCTTTTGGTCTTGTGGAAGGGGAGAACCTCCGGGTCTAGTGGAGCTGTCTAGTTCCCTCACTTCCCGGAGGTTCTCGTGTCCCACGGTAATGCCCGCCTGACCGTTCATGGCAGGAGCTTGCTCGTCGAACGTGTCGTCACCGATCACAGGCCGGTCGCGCACGTTGCCAAAGAACTTGGTGTTTCTCGGCAATGCGCCCATCGATGGGTTCGCCGATTCCTCGCCGAGGGTGTCGCCGGGTTGGCCGATCGGTCCTCGCGTCCGAGGTCATCCCCTCTCGAACCAGCCTGGAACGCGAGCAGGCCGTTCTTGCAGCCAGGGGAACGATTGCGGCAAGGGCCGGCGAGGATCTCGACGGTGACCGGTGTCCCAACGCGAACCGTGTCCAGGATTCTCCTGCGCCATCATGTTCCCCGCCTGTCGTGGTGTGACCCGCTGACCGGAGAGCTCATCCGGGCCTCGCGGGCAACCACAAACCGCTATGAACGCGAACGACCCGGCGAGCTGGTGCACGTCGACGTGAAGAAACTCGGTCGGATCCCCGACGGGGGCGGCTGGCGGGCAGAGGGCCAAACCACCATCAATCACCGCTCACGCCGCAGTAGAACACCGATCGGGTTCGACTACATTCACGCGGTCATCGACGATCACAGCCGGCTTGCTTACGCGGAAATCCACGACGACGAGACCGGGAAGACCGCCGCCGGTGTTCTCCTCCGAGCCGCCGAATTCTTCGCCAGCTGCGGCATCCCCAAGATCGAACGCGTCATCTCCGACAACGCGTTCGCCTACCGGCTTTCCACCGATTTCAAGACCGCCGTCGCTGCACTCGGCGCCGAACAGCGCTTCATCAAACCACACTGCCCGTGGACCAACGGAAAAGTCGAACGACTCAACCGAACCCTCGCCACCGAATGGGCATACCGACAGATCTTCACCAGCAACCAAGCACGAACCGAAGCTCTTGCACCCTGGCTCAACTACTACAACACTGAACGCATCCACACCGGCATCGGAGCAACCCCCATCAGCCGAGTGACACCAACGTCATGACCCAGTACAGCTAGGCCTGGCCGTGCGACTCTCGCGACCGCCTCGACAGCGAGTCGATGATGACCGCGAGCAGCAGCACCGCACCGGTGATCATGAAGCGGTACGACGAGTCGAGGTTGAGCAGTGTCAGGCCGTTCGAGATCGACTGGATCACCAGGATGCCGAGCAGCGCCGACCACGCCGAGCCGCGTCCGCCGAAGAGGCTGGTGCCGCCGATCACGGCTGCTGCGATCGCGTTCAGGTTGGTGTCCGTTCCGCCCGACCCCGCGCCCACCGACGCGAGGCGCGCCGCGGCTAGCAGCCCGCCGACCGCCGCGAACGTCGAGCACAGGATGAAGACGCTGATGAACACGCGGTTGACCCGGATACCTGCGCGGCGTGCCGCCTCCACCGAGCCGCCGACCGCGAATACCGAGCGCCCCCAGCGGGTGCGGGTCAGCAGGAAGTTCATCACGACCACCAGGATCACGAAGAACAGGAACATCGCCCCGGTCCCGCGGTCGGTGGACAGGTACCAGACGCTGATGCAGAGCCCGATGAGCAGCAGAACCGCCTTCACCGCCACGACGGTCATGGAGCCCTCCGACAGCCCTGCCTTGCGGCGCCGGATGTTGCGCCGGAAGTCCGAGTAGAACATCCCGGCCGCGGCGATCACCGCCAGGGCGTACGCCGCCCACGGCGGGAGGAACCATTGCTGGGCGAACTTCACGATCCACGAGTCGTAGGGGATGTTGATCGAGCTGTTCGCGCCGAGGATCCAGAGCTGGAGGCCCAGGAAGCCGAGCAGACCGGCCAGCGTGATCACGAAGCTCGGTACGCCGAACCGGGTGAACAGGAAGCCGTAGAGCAGACCGATCGCCGATCCCGCCAGGATGGCGACGATCACCGTGAGCCACAGCGGCCAGTGGAGCTGCGTGAAGCCGACCCCGAGGATGGCCGCCGCGACACCGCTGACCGAGCCGACCGACAGGTCGATCTGGCCGAGCAGCAGCACGAGGACGATGCCGATCGAGATGGTGCCGATCGCCGCGCACTGCAGCGTCAGGTTGACCAGGTTGTTCGCGCTGAGGAAGTTCGGGTTGAGGATCTGGAACACGACCCAGATCACCGCGAGGCCGATGACCACCGGCAGCGAGCCGAGGTCGCCGCCGCGCACGCGTCGCCCGAAGGCGCGCACCGCCCCGCCGAGGCCCTCCTCGCGGATGAGCCGCTCGTCCTGCAGGTCCGCGGCGAGCTCGGCCGGCGTCTCTGCCGCCGAGGACGAGGTTCGAGATGCGTTCGTCATGCTTCCGGGCTCCGTTCGGTGGATTCTTCGGCCTCCATGAGCCGCTCGGCGCGGCGCACGACCACGTTGTCCGTGGCGCCGGTGATGGCGGAGATGATCTCCTCGTAGCTGACCTCCGGCACCCGGAAGTCGCCGTTGTTGCGGCCGAGGCGGAGCACGGCCACCCGGTCGGCGACGGCCTGCACGTCGGCCATGTTGTGGCTGATCAGGATGACGCCGAGCCCGCGCTCGCGCAGTCGCTCGATCAGGTTCAGCACCTCGGCGGTCTGCGCGACGCCGAGGGCGGCGGTGGGCTCGTCGAGGATCACGACGCGCGGCTCGCCGATGAGGGAACGCGCGATCGCCACGGTCTGGCGCTGACCTCCGGACAGCGATGCGACCGCGATGCGGACGGAGGGGATGCGGGCCGAGAGCTGTCGGAGCAGGCTCCACGAGCGCTTCTCCATCTCCTCCTCGTCGAGGGTGCCCTTGCTGATCTCGCGCCCGAGGAACAGGTTCGAGACCACGTCGAGGTTGTCGCAGAGGGCCAGGTCCTGGAAGACGGTCGCGATGCCGAGCTCGCGGGAGGCGGCGGGGGAGGGGATGCTCACCTCCTGCCCGTCGAACTCGATCGTCCCGGCGTCCTGCGGGTGCACCCCGGCGAGGATCTTGACGAGGGTCGACTTGCCGGCTCCGTTGTCGCCGACCAGGGCGACCACTTCGCCCGCATAGACGTCGAGGTGGATGTCGGTGAGCGCTTGGACGGCGCCGAACCCTTCGAGACCCCGCGAAGGGAGAGGACGGGCCGGCGGGTCGACCGCTCCTCGTCCACGATGGCGGATTCCATGGTCACGGCGTTCTCCTTCGAGCTGTGCGCAGCATGCTTTCTGTTCTCAGGCTAGATCGGAACCACCCGGCCCGGGTTGCGCCATCCTCGGGGGATGGGCGCAGCCCGGGCCGGGATCGTCCTTCGGGTTACTTGATGCCGGCTTTGTCGCACGCGGCCTTGTAGTCGGCCGTGCAGATCTTCGACACGGAGTCGGAGCCGTAGAAGTTGTCCTTCACGACCGTGCTCTCGATGTTGTCGACCGTGACCGCGACGGGGGTGAGCAGGAACGACTGGATCGCCGCGCCGCCGGCCGTGTTGACCGTGGTGTCGCCCTTCGGCTTGTCGCCCTTGGTGAGCGAGACGGCCAGCTCGGCCGCCTTCTCGGCCTCCGGCTGGAGGGCCTTGTAGACGGTCATGTACTGGTCGCCTGCGAGGATGCGCTGGATGCCCGCGAGCTCAGCGTCCTGACCGGTCACCGGGGGGAGCGGGCTGACGTTGGCCGCCTTCATGGCCGCGATCGCGCCGCCGCCGGTGCCGTCGTTCGCCGCGTAGACGCCCTTGATCTGGTCCTTGAACTGCGAGACCTGACCGGACACCCAGTCCTGGGCCTTGGCCGGGTCCCATCCGGGGTGTCGAACTCGGCGAGCACCTTGTAGGCCGCTCGAGTCGATGACGCTGTGCGCGCCCTTCTTGAACAGGGTGGCGTTGTTGTCCGTCGGCGAGCCGTTCACCATCAGGATGCCGGCGCCCGAGGGCACGCCGTCCTTCTTGAGCTTGTCGACCAGCGCCTGGCCCTGCAGCTGACCGACCTTCTCGTTGTCGAACGAGATGTAGTAGTCGCTGTCCGGGCTGTTGATCAGGCGGTCGTAGGAGATGACGGGCACGTTCTTCGCCTTCGCCTCGCCGACGATCGAGGCGGCCGCCTCACCGTCGAACGGGTCGAGGACGAGGACCTTCACGCCCTGCGTCAGCATCGACTCCGCCTGCTGCTGCTGCTTGCTGGCGTCGCCGTCGGCGTTCGCGTAGAGCACCTTGCAGCCCGAGCAGAGCTCCTTGACCTTGGCCTCGAAGAAGGGCTTGTCCGCCGACTCGTAGCGAGCCGTGACGGAGTCGGGAAGGAGGAGACCGATCTGGGCGTTGGCGGCGTCCTTCGTGCTTCCGCCCGAGCTGTTGCCGGAACCGTTCGAACACGCTGTGAGGGTGACGGCTGTGAGCAGGATCGCGGCCGACGCGATGACCGCTCTCTTGGTGGCGATCTTCATTGAAAAACCTCCGATTCGGGACCGCCTTCGTTGGCGGCTGCGTTGAGTGTGCCAGGTGGCGGATTTGGCGTCAAGAGTTGAATCCAAGGTTTCGATAACGGTTCGAGACGTCCTCGGGGGACAGCGTGGAGCGCGTTCAGTACGAGACGCCGCCGGAGCCGATCGACACGCAGTCGACGGCGTAGGCGACCGCGCCGAGCGCAGCGGCGCGCGTCCCGAGCTGCCCCTGCACGATGTCCGGCATGAGGTCCGGGTTGACGATGATCGAGCGTTCGACCGCGTGCCGCATCGGGCCGAGCAGAGGCTCGCCGGCCCGCGAGGTTCGCCGCCGACGACCACGCGCTCGGGGTCCAGGATGTTGCAGAGGTTCGCCGTCGCGACGCCGATGTGCTTGCCCGCATCCCCGATCGCGCGGATGCAGCGGGCGTCGCCGGCCATCGCCTGCAGCACCACGTCGCCCAGCTTGAGGCTGCCCAGGTGGTCGCGCAGTTCGTCCAGGATGGCGGGTCCGCCCGCGATCGCCTCCAGGCAGCCGCGGTTGCCGCAGCGGCAGATCGGCCCGTTCTCGCGGATGACGGTGTGGCCGAACTCGCCCGCCACGCCGTGGTTGCCGCGGAACACCTGGCCGCCCAGGATCAGGCCGGCTCCGATGCCGTCGCCGATGTCGAGCGTGATCGTGTTGCGCTTGCCGCGGCCCGCCCCGAAGCGGGACTCGCCGAGGGCTCCGAGGTTCGCCGCATTGTCGACGAAGACCGGCCGCTTGATGCGGCGCTCCATCGACTCCGCGATGACGACGCCGTCCCACCCGCGCATGATGCCGCTGCGGGCGGTGGTGCCCGTGGCGCGGTCGATCGGCGCGGGCACGGCGATGCCGACCGCGAGCAGGTCGTCGCGGGATGCGTCCACCGATTCCAGCATGTCGTTCAGCAGCAGCGAGACCTTGTCGAGCTCGTTGTCGGCACGGTGGTCGCGCGCGAGCGGCATGTGGTTCTCGGCGACGACGGTGTGGGCCACGTCCGCCAGGGCGACCCGCAGGTGGCGCGTGGAGAAGTGGACGCCGACCACCAGCCCGAGGGCGTGCGCCAGCGTCACGTGCTGCGCCCTGCGGCCCGAGCGGATGCTCTGGGTGGTGTGCAGCACGCCCGACGTCGACAGTTCCTTGACGATGTTGGAGACGGTCGCGGGGGAGAGCCCCGTGGCCCCGGCCAACTCCACCTGGGCCAGGCCGCCGTGCTTCTTGATCGCGTCGACGATACGGGCTCGGTTGGGCTTCACGAAGTGAAGTCTCGCGAACCCGGAGTTCGTCGCTGCGTTGCCACGACCAGAAGGATACATGCCAGCGCACGGCGAGCATCCGGTGCCCGGAAAGTAATCGGTTTGTGAGGTTCCTTTTGCCCCGCGCGGGCGGCCGGGTTGGCAGGATAGACCTATGGCCGACCTGCACGTTCACCCCGACCGCCTGGAGATCCACCTCACGCGGGCCGAGAAGGTGCTGTCCGTCAAGCGCGAAGACCTCGTGGTGCCGCGCGACAGCATCCGGTCGGTCGCGATCACCGAGGATCCGTGGATCTGGATCCGCGGCATCCGCGCGCCCGGCGCCGCCGTTCCGCTGACGCTGTCGGTCGGCACGTGGAAGTTCCACGGCGGAAAGGACTTCCTGCTCATCAAGGGCAAGCAGCGCGCGGCCGTGGTCATCGACCTCGACGGCGAGGAGTACTCGCGCATCATCGTGTCGACCCCGCACGCCGCCCGTCTCGTCGAGGCGCTGCGGGTCGACGGCAGCGAGCTGGCCACCGGCGAGGTCATCGACTGACGGCTGCCGGCGAGGCCGTCACGCGTTCTCGGCGACGACGAACAGGATGAGACCCGCCAGCGGCAGCGCGCCCTGCAGCAGCGCCGCGCCCCAGAACCGGCGACCCGTCGTCACCAGCACGAGCGACGCCAGCACCATGCACACGCCGCAGAAGAAGATCAGCCCGAACCCGACCTGCCGCAGCGTCGTCCAGTACAGCACCAGTCCGACGACCGTCCCTCCCGCAAGGAACAGGTTGTAGAAGCCCTGGTTGTACGCCATCGGCCGTACGACGTCCGCATCCCGCTGCGATGACAGCCTGAAGCGGCGCCAGACGGCGGGCATCGACCACAGCATGCTCTCCATCGCGAAGAACGCCAGGCGCACCAGCGCCGCGGCCGCGACGAGGAAGCTGCCGATGATGGCCATGCCGGGAGGATACGCTGCCGAGCATGGAGACGGTGCACACGACCTGCGCTCATCGCCGGCGGCAGTCCTGCTGGACGATGCCGGGCCTCATCCTGGCCCGCAACGGTGTGGATGTGTGGTGCTCGAGAAGCACGCGGACTTCTTCCGGGACTTCCGCGGCGACACCATCCATCCGTCCACGATCGGCGTGCTCGGGCAGCTGGGCCTGCGCGAGCGCTTCCTCGGACTGCCGCATACGAGCGTCCATTCGCTCGACGTCGTGGTCAACGGCAACCGGCTGCATCCGATCGACTTCGGGCGGCTGCAGCCTCCCGACGACTTCCTCGTGCTCGCGCCGCAGGGGACTTCCTGTCCTTCCTCGCGCAGGAGGCGGCGGCAGCCCGCATTTCCGCCTGCTGATGCAGACCGAAGCGACGGAGCTGCTCTGGGCGGACGGCGCGGTCCATGGCGTGCGGGCGCGCGGACCCCAGGGCGAGGTGGAGGTGCGCGGACGGCTCGTCGTGTCGGCGGACGGCCGCAGCTCGGAGCTCCGCGAGCAGGCGGGCTGCGCCCGCGGACGTTCGGCGTGCCGATCGACGTGGTATGGTTCCGCCTCCCGAAGCCCCGGGAGCCGCCGCCGCACACCCTCGCCTACCTGCGGTGCCGGCGGGATGGTGGTGACGATCGAGCGCGACGAGTACCTGCAGGTCGGGCTCATCATCCCGAAGGGCGGATTCGCGGCGCTGCAGGATGCGGGTCTCGAGGAGTTCCGGCGCACGGTGGCCGGACCGGCTCCGCACCTCCGCTCCGTGCTCGAGACCATCACCGAGTGGGACCAGCTGAAGTTGCTCAGTGTCCAGATCGACCGTCTGCCGCGCTGGTACCGCCGTGGCTACCTCGCCATCGGCGACGCGGCCCACGCGATGTCCCCGGCCTTCGGGGTCGGCGTCAACTACGCCGTGCAGGATGCGGTGGCGACCGCCAACGCACTCGCCGCGACCCTGCGCGACCCTGCCGCCGGAGAGGTGGACCTCCGCCTGCTCGACGGCATCCAACGGCGGCGGATGCCCCCGGTCGCCGGCATGCAGCGCATCCAGCTCGCGGCGCACCGCTTCATCTCCTGGCCGGAGGGCGTGCGCCTGCTGCCCGACCCGCTGCCTGCGCCGTTGCGGCTGGCGGTCGTCGGGCCTGCACGCCCGCAGTGCAGCAGGTCGCCTCGCGGCTGATCGGCCGCGGCCTCGCGGCCCGAGTCGGTCGACCCGGCGCTGCGCTGAGCTGGATCAGCTCTCGCCGTTGATCGATCCCGATGATCAGCAGCACCAGTCCGATGAGCGGCAGGATGCCCTGGATGAGCGCCGGACGGAGGTACCCGCGCCCGATGGTCGTCAGCACGACGGCCGCCGCGATCATGCTCGACGTCGCGAAGATGATGAGCGCGAGACCCGCGGGCGTGCTGGCCGACGCCGTACAGGATCAGCCCGACGACCGCCCTGATCGCGAGGAACAGGTTGTAGAAGCCCTGGTTGTACGCCATCGGGCGCACCGTGTCGGCGGCCTGCTGACTGGCGACGCCGAACCGCCGCCACACCGACGGCCGGGTCCAGGCGACGCTCTCCATGAAGAAGATCGCGATGTGGAGCGCGGCGGCGAGGGTGACCACGACGGTGGCGAGGACGATCATGGCGCCAGCATACCGACCGGTCCACCGTGGCCGTGCTCAGGCGGCGGACGTTCACCACCGTGCGCCTCGCGGAGTCGCCCGGCCAGGATGTCGTCGGCCGCGGGGATGGCCTCGGCGAGCGTGACGAACTCGCGTCATCGCCGCGAGCGACGTCCTCGTCCAGGTCGGCGGCGAGGCGCCGCCAGGTGGTCTCCTCGCATCGCGGCCGGAGCCTCCACCGAGTTGATGCCGACGAGCGTCACCGGCGCGGAGGGATGAACGGCAGCGCGGTGGTGGGCAGGTCCGGCCCCTGGGCGAGGCCGCAGGCGGCGACCGTTCCGCCGTGACCGCTTCGCAGGCCAGGACGGTCGCCAGCGTCTGGCCGCGCCACCAGCAATCCACGGCGCCCGCCCAGCGCTGCGACTGCAGCGGCCGCCCGGGGGCGTCGAGCTCGGAACCAGTCGATGATCGCCGACGCGCCCAGGTCCGTCAGGTAGTCGGCTCGCCTTCATCCACCCGGCCGGTGGATGCGGCGACCGGGCAACCCAGTTTCGACAGCAGCGCCACGGCGACCGAGCCGACAACCGCCCGCTGCGCCGGTGACCAGGATGCCGCTGCTGCCGGCGCCCTCGTGCGGATCGACGCCGGGTGCGTTCGAGTGCCAGCACGGCCAGCATCGCCGTGAAGCCGGCCGTGCCGATGGCCGCCGCCTGCTCGGAGGTGATCAGGTCCGGATGCGGGACGAGCGCGCCGCCCTGCACCCGCGCCTTCTCGGCGAGGCCGCCGTGATGCGATTCGCCGAGACCCGCGCCGTTGAGCACGACGCGGTCGCCGGGCGCCACCGCGGGTCCTCCGAGCTCTGCACGGTGCCCACCACGTCGATGCCCGGGATGAGCGGCGACGTGCGTGCGACGCCCGGGCGGCCGGCGATCGCCAGGCCGTCTCCTTGTAGTTGAGGTCGGAGAACTCGACGTCGATGGTGACCTCGCCGGGCATCAGGAAGTCGTCGGTGACCCGTCGCACCTCCGCCGTCGCGGGCGGTGACCCGTCCGCCGTCGACCTGCTCCTCGATCACGATCGCCTGGAAGTCGCTCAGTGCGCTCACCCTACGCGTCAGTTCAGCGCCTGAGTGCCTCCGGCAGTGCTCCGCCCGCGTAGAGCCGGGCGGCGGTGTCGCGCAGCGCTGTCAGAGCCACCCGCTGCGTCCACGGGCCGTACGAGACGCGGGCGACCCCCAGCTCCTGCAGCCGCGCAGGAGAGGGAGCCGGGGACCGCGATCACGCTGAGCCGGCGCTCGCCGAGGCCGCCGACAAGGCGCTCGACCGTCCGCTCGTCCAGTTTGCCCGGCACGAACACGCAGGTGGCGCCCTCGTCGAGGAACGCCCGGCCCGGCGCACGGACTCCTCGATCTTCTCGTCGTCGGTCGGGAAGGCGTTGCGCACGAAGACGTCGGTGCGCGCGTTGAGGGCGAACGGGACGCCCTCCTCCTCCCGGCGCGCACGGCCGCGCGCACCTCCGCCACGGCCTCCTCGAAGGGACGCATCCGGTCCTCCAGGTTGGCCCCGACGACGCCGACCCCGATCGCGCGGCGGATCGTCTCGCAGGCGTTCCCGTAGCCGCTCTCGAGGTCGGCGCTGACGGGCAGGTCGGTGGCCAGGACGATGCGTCCCACCATGTCGAGCATGAGCTCGAGGGGGATGTGCTCGCCGTCCTCGTAGCCGAGCGTCGCGGCGATCGAGTGGCTGGCCGTCGCGAGCGCGCGCGTATCGGGCAGTCCAGCGACGACCCGGGCGCTGATGGCGTCCGGCACGTTCACCACCTGCAGCAGTTCGGGTGCGTCGTGGAGCCGGCGGAGTTCGGCGCCGCGCGCCTGCAGGTCGGTCATGAGCCCACACTACGGCGCGAGCACCGGGCGCTCTAGGATGGCGCCATGGCCCGCACGGGGGAGCCGCAGGAGGTGCCGAAGACGCGGTCGGTGTCTCGCCGCCGGGCCTCCGTCAGCTCGGCCGTGGACTACGCCTTCTTCGTGTTCAGGGGCGCAGCCGCCGTGTGGCTGGCGTGGCTGGTGCTCACCGAGAGCTTCGCGTGGGGGTGGTTCCTCATCCTCTTCTTCGTCCTGTTCTGGGTGCTGCTCGCGTACCTGGTGCTGCCGCGGCTGCACCGCATCCTGACCGAGATCTACGTGCCGGACTATTTCATCGGCCGTGCCCGGACGAGCGACGGCCTGCTGGGCGACCCGATCAACCTGGCCCTGCTCGGGTCGGAGGCGCAGCTCGACGACGCCATGCGCCATGCCGGGTGGACCCGTGCCGACGACGTGACGCTGCGGTCGAGCGGGCGCATCATCTCGTCGACGCTCTTGCGGCGCAGCTACGACGAGGCGCCCGTCAGCCCGTTGTTCCTGTTCGGGCGCCAGCAGGAATGTGGCGTACCAGCAGGAGGTGAAGGGCAACCCGGCGAAGCGCCACCGCGTGCGGTTCTGGCGCTGCCCGGACGGCTGGCTGCTCCCCGGCGGTCATCGCGTCGACTGGCTCGCGGCCGGGACCTTCGACCGGTCGGTCGGGTTCTCCCTGTTCACTCTGCAGATCACGCACAAGATCGACGCGGACACCGACATCGAGCGCGACCACATCGTGTCGACCCTGGTGGATGCGGACGTCGGCGTTGAGGTCTCGGTCATCCAGGACTTCTCGACCGGCTACCACTCCCGCAACGGCGGGGCGACACCATCGAGACGGACGGCGACCTGCCCGTCATCGATCTGAGCCGGGTCCCGGTGGACGCGCTGGGCGCCTCGGTCGCGGCGGACGCGGACGCTCGGCGCATCGCCCTCGCGGAGCGGCGGCCCGTGCCGACCGTTCTCGGGGTCCTGCTGATGGCCCTCCGTGTCGCCGCCGGTGTCGGCTACATCGTGCTGAACCTGCTCGACTGGCAGCGCTTCGTCGGCTCGCAGCTGGCGGGGAATCCGTCTCTCCGGCGGCCCGTGACGCGGTCAGCCTCCTCCTCGGGATCGCGATGGGGCTCTTCGCCGCCGGGCTGGTGCTGTACTTCCTGCTCGCGCTGCTGATCTTCTTCGGCAGCAACTGGGCCCGGATCGCAGCGATGACCTACAGCGCGCTCATCATCGTGGTCTCGGCCGTGGACTTCTTCAACGGCGGTCCGCAGGTCTCGTTGCGCAACAACCTCCTCGGGCTGGCGCTGGACATCCTCGTGGTGCTCGCGCTCTCGTCGAAGGCGTCGCGGCTCTGGGCGCGCCGACCGCGTGCGGGTCTCGTGCGTCGCGGACGCGGGCGCGGACGCGGGCGCGGCAGGGTGGCGAAGGGGTGCTTGCCGCCGGCGAGCAGGCCGCCGTCGACGCCCCGAACGACGACACGATCGTCCGCTGAGCGGACGCCACGAGCGCCCGCGTCACATGAGCGACTTCTTCCCGTCCGCGCCTCCCGCCTTCAGCGCCGACTCCTCCGCATCCAGGAACGCCAGCACCGACCGCACCGCCGGCTCCTGATACCGGCCCTCCGACCGCGCGGCCAGGACGGCCTGCCGCTCCGCGACGATCATGGTGCGCCGCAGCTTCCGGTATTCCAGGGGGAGGTCGGCCATGTCGTCGGTCGACGGATTCTCGAGCGCATCCGAGAGGAACAGCGCGTTGATGCGCAGCCGTTCGATGACGCGCTCGTCCTCGTCGCCCGTCACCTGCGACTCGAGGTGCTCGAGGCCCGGCGGATTGCGCCTCGGCGAGCAGGCGCTGCATCTCGCTGGCCTCCTGGGCGAAATCGGGCGGCGGCAGCCTGAGCCGGCGGATGACCCAGGGCAGCGCGAGACCCTCGAGCAGCGTCGCGATGACCACCACGAACGCGAGGAACTGCAGGAACTCCCGGTGCGGCGTCTGCGTCGGCAGAAGGAACACCGCGGCGAGCGTCACCACGCCGCGGATGCCCGCGAACGAGACGGCGATTCCCGTCGGCCACGACCAGCCGCGCTCGCGGAGCCGTTGAGGGCCGTAGCGGTAAAGCGCGGTCGTCCCGACCATCCAGGCCAGCCGCGCGAGGAAGATGGCGAGGAGCACCACGACGCTGATGGCGATGGTCTGCGGGACGGTGATCCCCGAGGTGAACGCCGTCGTCAGGATGGACCGCAGCTCCAGCCCGATGAAGAGGAAGACGGCGTTCTCCAGAAGGAAGCTCACGGTCCGCCAGTTGATCGTCTCCGCGATGCGCGCCTCGGCGGTCTGGATGGTCGGAGAACGGTAGCCGAGGTAGAGGCCGGCGACCACGACCGCGAGCACTCCCGACCCGTGGAGGAACTGCGAGGGGATGAACGCCAGGTAGGGGGTGATGAGGGCGAGCGATGTGTCGAGCACGGGCAGAGCGCAACTGCTTGCGGATCACCGCCAGCACCAGCCCCACCACCAGGCCGACCCCGATGCCGACCACGACGGCCAGGACGAAATCGCCTCCGACCGCCCACGGGTTCAGCCACGCTGACGATCGCCGCGATGCTGGCGTTCAGGGCGACGAGCGCCGTTGCGTCGTTCAGCAGGCTCTCGCCCTCGAGCACCGTCACGAGCCGTCGAGGAAGGCGGCCGCGGCCGACGACGGCCTGGACCGCGACCGTGTCGGTCGGCGCCACGACCGCCCCGAATGCGAAGGCCGCGGCGAGTGTGATCGCGGGTACCACCAGGTAGGTCGCGAAGCCCACGACGATCACGGTGAACGCGACCAGACCGACGGAGAGCAGGAGGATGCCGTCGCGCCTGGCCCGCACATCCACGATGGAGGTCTGGATCGCCGCCGCGAAGAGCAGCGGAGGGAGCAGGCCGAACAGCACCACCTCGGGCTCCAGCGCCACCTGGGGGACCCCCGGGATGAAGGATGCGGCGGCGCCCACCACGACCAGCACGACGGGGGCCGACCAGCCCACCCTCCGGGACAGGCCGGTGACCGTGACCGTGACGAGGACGAACGACACGATCCAGACGATGGTGGTGACCGGATCCATGCTGTTCATGATGGCGGCAACCGGAGAATCGCGCCAAGGCTTCCCGCCGGTCGGTGGAGAACCCGTTCGCTCTCGGAGATGTGGACGAATCTCCCCGCGGATCCGTTCAGGCCGCGTGCGCCACGCAGGCGGTCGTGTCGCAGTGCTCGCACACCACGAGTTGCTCGCGACAGGCCGGATCGACGCAGTTGCGCATCCTGTCGGTCGCCGTGCCGCAGACCGCGCATCGCCCGAGCACCGCCGCGTGATCGCTGAACGTCATCGAGCCCCGGCCGTCGAAGACGTACAGTGAGCCCTCCCACAGCCCGTCGTCCCCGTAGCGCTCGCCGTAGCGGGCGATCCCTCCGTCGAGCTGGTAGACCTCCTCGAAGCCGCGTGACCTCATCAGCGAGGAGAGGACCTCGCAGCGGATGCCGCCGGTGCAGTACGTGACCACCGGTCGGTCCTTCAGGTGGTCGTAGGCGCCGCTGTCGAGCGCCTCGACGAACTCGCGGGTGTTCGCGACGTCGGGGACCACGGCGTCCCGAAACCGCCCGATGCTCGCCTCGAAGCGGTTGCGCCCGTCGAAGAAGACCAGGTCGTCGCGCGTCTCGGCCAGCGCGTGGAGCGCCTCCGGGTCGAGCCGGGTGCCGCCGCCGACGACGCCGTCCTCATCGACGACCAGCTCGTCCGGCGCTCCGAACGAGACGATCTCCTCGCGCACCTTCACCGACAGTCGCGGGAAGTCGAGGCTGGTGCCGTCCGCATTCAGGCCGGATCCCTCGCTCCATTTGGCCTCCAGTCCGCGGAGCGAGCGGTGCTCCTTCGTCACCCTGAGGTAGCGCTTCAGAGCGTCCAGTTCGCCGCCGAGCGTTCCGTTGATCCCGTGCGGGGAGATGAGGATGCGGCCGCGCAGATCAAGGCGTTCGCAGAGCTCGCGCTGCCACAGCCGTATCGCTTCGGGGTCGGCGAGCGGGAGAAGACATAGAAGAGGAGCACTTTGGCGACGGCCACCGCCTCATCGTAGGCGAGTCTTCCGCGCGGGCCGCGATCGTAGGATCGTGGACCCTGTGAGCGCCGGAAGGGTCGTTCGCCTGCTGTTCAGACTGGTAGGACAGGGTGGTGAGGTCCGCGGGCCTCGTCCCTGACAGAAAGGCGGGTCGTGCGCACCCTCGTCATCATCCCGACGTACAACGAGCGCGAGAATGTGGGCTCGATCGTCGGGCGCGTGCGTGCCTCGGTGCCGGATGCGGACGTCCTCATCGTCGACGACGGTTCCCCCGACGGCACGGGCGAACTGGCGGATGCGCTCGCCGCCACCGACGGGAGCGTGCACGTGCTGCACCGCGCGGGCAAGGAGGGCCTCGGCGCCGCCTATCGAGACGGGATGACGTGGGCGCTGGATGCCGGCTATTCGACGATCGTCGAGATGGATGCGGATGGGTCCCATCAGCCGGAGCAGCTGCCGCGCCTGCTGGCGGTGCTCCGCGACGGCGACGAGGCCGGTGCCGACGTCGTGCTCGGGTCGCGCTGGGTCGACGGCGGCGGGGTGGTCAACTGGCCCGCACGGCGCCGGCTGATCTCGCGCGGTGGGAGCGCCTACTCACGAATGGCTCTCGGCCTTCCCGTGAAGGATGTGACCGGCGGCTACCGCGCGTTCACCGCCGACGCGCTGCGGGCGCTGCACTTCGACCGCACGGAGAGCCAGGAGTACTGCTTTCAGATCGACATGACGCGGCGGGCCTACGACGCGGGGCTGCGGATCGTCGAGGTGCCGATCACCTTTGTCGAGAGGAGCGTGGCGCGTCCAAGATGGGCGGCGGGATCGTGGTGGAGGCCATGCTCCGCGTCACGCTGTGGGGCTCGCCGGCATCCCGCGGCGGTTCCGCAGGCGTTCACCGGCGCGAACGGCGGAGCCGGTGGGCCGGGCGTAGCCTGGCGTCATGGCTGACGATCCCCTGGAGCGCTTCGGCGCAGTGCCCCTGTTCACCGTGACCAGCGACGACGTCGCGGACGGTCGCCCGCTCGCTCGCGAGCAGTGGGGTGCCGGGGGCGGTGGCGGCGACATCTCGCCGCAGCTCTCGTGGTCCGGCTTCCCGCCGGAGACGAAGAGCTTCGCGGTGACCATCCACGATCCGGACGCGCCCACAGGGTCGGGCTTCTGGCATTGGGCGGTCTTCAACATCCCCGCGTCCGTGACCGACCTCCGGTCGAATGCCGGCGCCGAGGGCGGCGCGAACCTGCCGCAGGGCGCGTCGATGCTGTCGAACGAGCTCCGCTCGAAGAGCTTCACGGGCGCCGGACCGCCTCCCGGGACGGGCACCCACCGCTACGACATCGTGGTGCACGCCCTCGACGTCGAGCGCCTCGACCTGGACCCGGAGTCGACCCCGGCCGTCCTCGGATTCAACGCGCACTTCCACACCCTCGCGCGTGCCGTCCCTGGCGCCGGTCGCCACGGCGGGCGACATCTGAGCGCCGTTTCCGGACGGGCGCTTCATCCGGCGCGGAGCCCTGACGTCGTTCCAAGGCGTCAGTGCTTCACGCCGGTGACGGCCAGCACCCCGCCGAGCCCGATCATCAGCACGCCACCGGTCGCTCCCAGCCGTTCGACCCGCTTGAGGGGAGCGGCCGAACCACTGACGCGCCGTTCCGGCGGCGAGCGCCTAGATGCTGTCGAAGACGAGCGCGAGCGCCAGGAACACGGCGCCGAGCTCGAACAGCTGCAGGGGGATCGCGCCCGCGTGGTAGTCGACGAATTGCGGCAGCACGGCCACGAAGAACACCAGCGACTTCGGGTTCGTCAGCCCCACGACGAAGCCTTCGCTCAGGATGCGCCAGCGCGATCGGCGCGGCGGCGTCGCCTCGTGGGTCACTGCGGTGTGCCGGCGATGCCGGATCGCCTGCACGCCCAGGTACACGAGGTAACCGGCACCCACGAACTTGATGACGGTGAAGAGCACCAGCGATTCTGCGACGATCGCACCGATCCCGAGCGCCACCGCGATCACCAGTGGCAGCATCCCGATCGCGTTCCCGAGCACGCTGAGCAGCCCGCCCAACCGGCCGAGCGCCAGGGAGCGTCCGATCACGAACAGCACGCTCGGACCCGGGATCACGATGAGTGCGAGCGACGCGAGCGCGAACGCCAGCAGCGAGGGACCGGGGACCATGTGCCGAGCGTAGGGGAGGTAGGTTCGTAGCGTGAAGCTCCACAACGTCCGTGTGCACAGCAGCGAAGAGAACCTGGCTCGTCAGGACCAGCTCGCCTGGAAGATCGCCGAGGTGGCGACGGACCCGGTCGAGGTCGACGCGGACGTCGCCGAGATGGTGATCAACCGCGTGATCGACAACTGCCGCCGTAGCGGCCGCGTCGCTGACGCGCCGGCCCGTGGCCTCTGCCCGGGCGCAGGCGCTCGCCCACCCGATCCCGACCCGCCAGCTGAACGAGTTGACGGAGTCGACCGAGCATCCGCAGGAGGGCTCCACGGTCTTCGGCGAATGGCCGACGACGCGCGTCTCGCCCGAATGGGCGGCGTGGGCGAACGGCGTGGCGGTCCGCGAGCTCGACTATCACGACACGTTCCTCGCTGCCGAGTACTCGCATCCCGGCGACAACATCCCGCCGATCACGGCCGTCGCGCAGCACGCCGCCCGGGCCTACGGGCTGAGCGGACGAGGAGCTGATCCGCGGCATCGCCACGGGCTACGAGATCCAGATCGATCTCTGCCCGTGCCATCAGCCTGCACCGCTACAAGATCGACCATGTCGCGCACCTGGGGCCGTCGGCGGCAGCGGGCATCGGAACCCTGCTGGGCCTTCCGGCGGAGACCATCTTCCAGGCGATCGGCCAGGCGCTGCACACCACCACGGCGACCCGGCAGTCGCGGAAGGGCGAGATCTCGAGCTGGAAGGCGCACGCCCCCGCCTTCGCCGGCAAGATGGCCGTCGAGGCGATCGACCGGGCACTTCGCGGCGTAGACCAGCCCGATCGCCGATCTACGAGGGCGAGGACGGCGTCGATCGCCTGGCTGCTGGACGGGCCGGACGCCTCCTACGACGTGCCGCTCCCCGAACGTGGAGAGCCAGAAGCGCGCCATCCTCGATTCGTACACGAAGGAGCACTCCGCCGAGTATCAGGCCCAGGCCTGGATCGACCTGGCGCGCAAGCTCCACCACGAGCACCCGGAGGTCGCCGACTCCTCCCGGGTGGAGAGCATCGTCATCCACACTTCGCACCACACCCACTACGTCATCGGGTCGGGCGCCAACGATCCGCAGAAGTACGACCCGACCGCCTCGCGGGACGCTGGACCACAGCATCCCGTATATCTTCACGGTGGCGCTTCAGGACGGCGGTTGGCATCACGTCGACTCCTACCTCCCGTCGCGCGCTGCACGCCCCGATACGGTCGCGTTGTGGGGCAAGGTGACGACCACCGAGGACCCGGAGTGGACGCGCCGGTACCATTCGACCGATCCGGCCGAGAAGGCGTTCGGCGGCCGGGTGGAGATTCGCCTGGCGGACGGCACCATGATCGAGGACGAGATCGCTGTGGCCGACGCCCACCCGCTGGGCGCGCGGCCGTTCGCGCGCGAGGACTACATCGCCAAGTTCCGCACGCTGGCCACGGACGTGCTGGAGGAGGCGGAGATCGAGCGCTTCCTGGCGCTCGCGCAGCGCCTCCCTGAGCTCGGCGCCGCCGAGCTCGGTGGGCTGACCATCACCGCCCGTGCCGGCCTGCTGACCGGCTCCGTCGCTCCGAGGGGGCTGTTCTAGATGCTGTATTCGTCCATTCCGGCGCACGAGAAGCGCGCCGCCTTCCGCACGCGCCTCGCATCCGGCGAGCTCATCAGGATGCCGGGTGCGTTCAACCCGCTCTCCGGCTCCGACTCATCGAGCGCAAGGGCTTCGAGGGCGTGTACATCTCCGGCGCCGTGCTCTCCGCCGACCTCCGGACTCCCCGACATCGGACTCACCACCCAGACGGAGGTCGCCGGTCGCTCCGCCCAGATCGCGCGGATGACCGATCTGCCGGCTCTGGTCGACGCGGACACGGGCTTCGGCGAGCCGATGAACGTCGCCGCCGCACCGTCCAGGCGCTCGAGGACGCCGGCGTGGCTGGACTGCACATCGAGGATCAGGTGAACCCGAAGCGCTGCGGTCACCTCGATGGCAAGCAGGTGGTGGATGAGGACACCGCGCTCAAGCCGCATCCGCGCGGCAGTGGATGCGCGACGCGACTCGAACCTCCTGATCATGCGCGAGGACGGATATCCGCGCCGTCGAGGGCCTCGAAGCCGCGATCGACCGGGCGAGGGCCCTGGTGGACGCGGGCGCCGACGCGCTGTTCCCCGAGGCCATGTCGGACCTCGCCGAGTTCGAGGCCGTCCGCCGAAGCCGTCGATGTGCCGCTGCTCGCCAACATGACCGAGTTCGGCGAGAGCGACCTCTTCACCGTCGACCAACTGCGGGATGTGGGCGTCAACATCGTGATCTGGCCGGTGTCCCTCCTCCGGCTCGCGATGGGCGCCGCGGAGCGCGGACTGGACCAGCTTCTGGGCCAGGGCACGCTGGAGCCCATGCTGGGCGACATGCAGCATCGCGCCGACCTGTACGACCTGGATGAATGACTACGAGGGATACAACGCGTTCGACACCTCGGTGTACAACTTCGAAGTGCGTCGTGCTGAAGGCCGCTGGCCAGGCCGCGGGCCGGCCGCCCTGTCAGCAGCGAAGGACTCCAGATGACCGACCCGAGATCCACAAGGGACTCGCCGGCGTCGTCGTCGACACGACGACGATCTCTTCGGTGAACCCGCAGACCAACTCCTTGCCGTACCGCGGATACCCGGTCCAGGAGTTGGCTGCGCACTGTTCTTTCGAAGAGGTCGCCTACCTGCTGTGGCACGGAGAGCTGCCGAACGCGGATCAGCTGGTCGCGTTCGAGTCGCTCGAGCGCACTTCTTCGCGGCTCGATGACCGCACGCGGCGAGCGCTGGAAGATGCATCCCGGCGTCCGCGCACCCCATGGACGCGCTGCGCACGGCCGTGAGTCCAGCTGGGCGGCCTGGATGCGATCTCGCCCAGCCGGACGGCATCCTGGACAGCGACCTCGACGAGGGCCGAGCCTGCGACACCTCGGCACAGCTGCCGACCATCGTCGCCTTCATCCAGCGTCGCCGTCGCGGCCTCGAGCCGGTCGAACCCGCGCGACGACCTCGACTATTCCGCGGAACTTCCTCTGGACGGCGTTCGGGGAGGTTCCGGACGACGTGGTGGTCGACGCGTTCCGGGTTTCGCTGGTGCTGTGCACGCGGAGCACTCGTTCAACGCCTCGACGTTCACCGCCCGCGTGATCGCGTCCACCCTGCTCGGATGTCCACTCGGCCGTCACGGGCGCCATCGGGGCGCTCAAGGGGCCGCTGCACGGCGGGGCGAACGAGGCCGTGATGCACGCGTTCGCGGAGATCGGGACAGCGGATCGCGCCGCTGAATGGCTGGATTCCGCCCTCGCCGCGAAGCGCAAGATCATGGGCTTCGGCCACCGCGTGTGAGAACGGTGATTCGCGCGTTCCGACGATGCGCGAGGCTCTGGTGGCCCTGGTCGATCACGACGACCGGCAGGATCGTGCTCGCCCTCTACGATGCCCTCGAGGGGCCATGGCGGAGCGCAAGAACATCAAGCCGAACCTCGACTACCCGTCCGGGCCGGCGCACAACCTCATGGGCTTCGACACCGAGACGTTCACCCCTGTTCGCCGCCGCGCGCATCACCGGCTGGACGGCGCACGTCTGCCCGAGCAGTACGCCGCCAACTCGCTGATCCGGCCCCTCTCGCAGTACACCGGTCCGGAGGAACGCCACCTCGACCTGCTGACCGGCGGCCGCGCGCGCCTCAGCGGTAGAGAAGGAGCAGCGTCGCCCTGGCCGCCCCCGCCGCAGAGTGCAATCGGCGGCGCGTCCCGAGCCGCGTCGCGCCAGTTCGTGCGCGGCGTGGCCGGCGAGTCGCGCTCCCGAGGCTCCGATGGGATGCCCCAGCGCGATCGCGCCGCCGTGGATGTTGACCTTCGCCGGGTCGAGGCTCAGGTCGGACATCGACTGGAGCGCGACCGCGGCGAACGCCTCGTTGATCTCGATCAGATCCGAGCCGGAGACGCTCCAGCCCGCTCGCCGGAGCGCCGCGTCGATCGCGCGCGAGGGCCGCGAGTGCAGCGAGTTGTCCGGCCCGGCCACCTGCCCGCTGGCGCCGACGATCGCGAGCCACCGAGCCCCAGGCGCTCGGCGTTCTCGCGGCTCGATCAGCACGAGCGCCGCTGCGCCGTCGCTCAACGGCGACGAGTTGCCGGCCGTCAGGGTCCCGTCCTGGGCGAAGCTCCGGTCGTAGGCCCGCCAGCGTCTCCGCGGTGGAGTCCCGGTCGTACTCCTTCGTCCGTGCTGACGACGACCAGTTCGCCCTTGCGCCGAGGAGACGGTCACCGGCGCGATCTCGTCGGCGAAGACCCTGCTCGCCATGGCCGCGCCGGCGCGTTGATGCGATCGGGCCGCGAACTCGTCCTGCGCCCTCGCCGCAGCCCGAGCTTCTCCGTGTACTTCTCGGTGGAGGCGCCCATCGATTCGCCGTCGAGCAGGCATCCGTCAGGCCGTCGTGCGCCGCCGAGTCGAACGCCTGGATGGAGCCGTAGTTCCATCCCATGCGCGATCCCGGAAGGACGTGCAGTGCGTTCGATCATCGACTCCTGGCCAGCCGGCGACCAGCCATCGCTTCGCCGGTCCGGATCAGCGCGCTGCGCTCGATCACTGCAGCCAATCCGGAAGGCACACCTTAGTTGATCGTCGTGGCGGGCACGTCCCAGCCGATGCCGCGCCTGATCGCCGATCTGCCAGTGCCGGGCTCTGGCCGGCTCCAGCCTGCAGCACCTGACCGAACGGGACCGTAGTCCACCGCATCCCGGCCGATGCCCGACCGCTCAAAGCCTTCTGCACTGCCATGGTTCCGGACTGGACCGCACTCAGGCGGACGCCAGCGTCCCCTGATCTTTCCCTAGCGGCGTACAGGCGGCGGACAGGATGACGACGTCGTCGGAACTCATGGAGCTACTCCTTCGTGCCTGGTCCCTCCATTCTCACACCAGCCGCGCGGGTAGGCTTGGGGCTCGTGATCCGCCACAGCGTTTGATCAAAGACCTCGCCGCTCTGCCCGACGGCCCCGTGAGGCGTCGCCGCGATGGGTCGGAGACCGTCCGCGACCAGAAGAAGGTGCAGTTCGTCGTCCTGCGCGATGAGTCCGGCGCGGTCCAGCTCGTCAATCCGCGGACCGTCGGAGAGGACGGCATCGTCGGCCGCCGACGAGCCGGCCACCGACGATCTCCGGGCTCTCCCAAGGGACGCTTCGTCGCGCGCCGACGGGCGAGCTGCGAGCCGACGAGCGTGGCCAAGCTCGCGGCATCGAGATCCGTCCTCGTCGCTCGAGGTCGAGATCGGCGGCTAATCCTGGAGACGCCTCATCGCCGCAGACAGTGGCATCGACGAGGCAGCATGGACTGGCGCTTCCTCGACCTGCGCGAGCCGCGGCACGACCTGCGATCTTCCGTGTGCAGACGACCTTCGAGCACGCTCTGCGCCAGTACTGGGTGGACAACGGCTTCGTCGAGATCCACATGCCCAAGCTCAGTAGGCGTCCGCGTCCGGAGTCCCAGAGCCGAGCTGCGCCCGAGCTGCCGTACTTCGAGGACGAGGCCGGCCTACCTGGCGCAGAGCCCCCAGATCTTCAAGCAGATGGCGTGCAGGCAGCCGGTTCCGGCCGCGTGTTCGAGATCGGCCCCGCCTTCGCGCCGACCCGAGCTTCACCGAGCCGGCACGCGACGCGAGTTCACCAGCGTGGACACCCGAGATCAGCTGGATCGACAGCCATGAGGATGTCATGAAGGCGCACGAGGACTCCTTCATGCCGGCTTCACCGCGGCTGAAGGAGAAGCACGGCGAGGAGATCGAGCAGCTCTTCGGCGTCGAGGTGACCGTCCCCTCCACGCTGTTCTCGCGCATCCCGGCTCTCCGAGGGCGAAGCGGATCGTCGCCGAGCGCGCAGGCTACGTCGTGCCGCGCGGAGGACGACGACATGGATCCGGAGGGGCCGGCGCCAGATTCTGCCGCCTATGTCAGAAGAGACCTCACAACCACGAGTTCGTCTTCCCCTGACGGACTACGCCGCGAGCATCCGTCGTACTACCACATGCGGCACCCGGAGGGACCCTCCATCATCCGCAGCTGCTGACCTGATCTTCAACAGTGTGGAGATCTCGACCGGTGCACAGCGTGAGCACCGCGTCGATGTCCTCGAGAAGCAGGCCGTCGAGAAGGGCCTGTCGGTGGAGGAGCTCGAGGACGTGCGCTCGCCTTCCCTTCCGCTACGGCATCCCCCGCACGGCGGATTCGGCATGGGTCTCGCCCGGGTGCTGATGCTCATGCTGCACCTCTCGAACCTGCGTGAGACGACCTACCTCTTCCGCGGACCGACGCGCCTGACGCCGTAGCTGCTGAACCGGCGGTCGGCAGAGCCGCCCAACTGTCTCCTGCGACCAGGATGTGCCCGAGGAAGCGCAGCCCGAGGGTGGCAGCCGCCTGATCGAGCCTCCGCGTGAGCATGAGGTCGGCCACGGATGCGTCGAGCACGCCAGACGTATGGTTGTGCGCCACCGCGAAGGAGCGGCCCCCGCGGGTGAGCACCGCCTGGAGCACGTCCGCAGGCAGAATGGTGGTCTCGTCGACGCCTCCGTCGCGCATGAGCACCAGCTCGATCGGCCGAGCGGCCCGGTCGGCGACGGCCACGACGAACCGTTCGCTGTCCCGGTGCAGCAGCTCGGGCCGCACCACATCGGCGATCGCCTTGTGGTCGACGAGCCGTGTCCACGCCGAGGGTGCGCCGGCGCGCCGCCAGATCTCCGTGATGGCGACCAGCCGGCCCGCGGTCGCCGGTCCGACGCCGGGCAGATTCTCCAGTCGCGCGAAGTCCATCGTCGCGAGCCCGAGGAACCCGCCGGTCCTGCGCCAGGACCGATCGCGCGAGTGCCGAGCACGCTGCGCCCGGTCTGGCCGGATCCGAGCACCAGCGCGAGCACCTCGTCGTCCGTGAGCGATCCGATGCCCAGGCGTCGCATCCGCTCCCGTGGGCGGTCATGGTTCGGGATGTTGCGCAAGAGCCTCACCCTCTTCTTCCTGTTGGGCCATGGCTCGACGCTAGATATCCGCGAACATGAGAAGTCCCGCACGACGGAATCTGTGGATAAGACGCGTGCCATACAGGCCTGTGGACGATTCCGTTGTCCACAGGCGCGCCGTGCTCAGTGAATTCAAGGGGAACCCCTCCGTAGACTGGAGCGGTGGTAGCGAGCCAGGTCCATCTCGTCCGTCATGGTGAGGTGTTCAATCCCGACGGCATCCTGTACGGCAGGTTGCCGGGCTTCGGCCTCTCCAAGCTGGGTCACCGCATGGCCCATGCCGCCGCCGACGAGCTCGCCGAGCGGTCCCGTCCCATCTCGGCCCTGCGCGTCTCCCCGTTGCAGCGCACACGCGAATCCGCGGCGCCGATCGCGGCGACATTCGGTCTCGACCCCGTGATCGACGAGCGCATCATCGAGCCGACGAACCGCTTCGAAGGCACCAGGATGAAGCTCGCCGTCCGGAAGCCGGTCTACTGGCCCTACCTGATCAACCCGCTCCGGCCCAGTTGGGGTGAGGCGTATGCGAGCATCGAGCAGCGCATGCTCGCGGCCGTCCACGACGCCTTCGACTCGGTCGACTCGGGTGACGTGGTGCTGGTGAGCCATCAGCTCCCGATCTGGGTCAGCCATCTGTCGGTCGCGGGGGAGCGGTATGCGCACGATCCGCGCAAGCGACGCTGTGCCTTGTCGAGTATCACGACCTTCGAGCGCCGCGCCGCCGAAATCCCCGCAGCGGCCGCCGACGGCCCGAGCGATGAGTCCGCGGCGCACCCGGGCGAAGCCGCTCCGGTGCATCCGGGCCGCACACCCGAAGCGCAGCGTCTCATCGAGGTCGGCTATGTGGAGCCCGCCGCAAGCCTGCTGGTCACCGCAACCGATGTGGGGGCCGTGTGAGAAGCTCCTTCGGCAGACGCACCCGGCTGCGTCTCCGCGTCCTGATGCCCGTCGCGGCCGCCGTCTCGGCCACAGCGCTCGCCCTCAGCGGCTGCACGGCCAACGACAGCCTCGCCTCGCAGTACCGTTCCGGCAACGGTCGGAACTACATCGCAGGCGACGGCACCGTGAGCGAGTACGCCGCGGGCAGTCGCGGAGCGCCCGTCGCCTTCGAGGAACGCTTCCAGAACGGCGACACCGTCACGTCGAAGGACTACGCGGGCAAGGTGCTCGTCGTGAACTTCTGGTACGCCGGCTGCCCGCCGTGCCGCGTGGAGGCGCCGGCGGCTGGAGCAGCTGAGCCGGGAAGTACGCCGCCCAGGGCGTCGGCTTCCTCGGCGTGAACACCTCTACGACTCCGCGCAGACGGCCGCGAGCTTCGAGAAGGAGAAGGGCGTCACGTATCCGTCGGTGCTCGACCGCGACACCGGATCCGTCCTCCTCGCGTTCAGCAAGACCGTGCCCCCGAAGGCGACGCCGACGACTCTGGTCGTGGACAAGCAGGGCCGGGTCGCAGCGCGCATCCTGGGCGCGATCCCCGACAAGAGCATCCTCGACTCGCTCATCTCCGACGCCGTGGCCGAGCACTGACGTGGGCGGCGTCGGTCAGATCGTCTTCAGCGGGCAGCTTCTGCTGGCCCTGCCGATCGCGCTTCTGCGCGGGACTCGTCTCGTTCGCGTCACCATGCGTGCTGCCGCTCGTCCCGGGCTACCTCGCCTACGTCGGCGGCATCAGCGACCCGGGGGGCGAAGCGCGACCGCTCGCGCCTGCTGACCGGCGTCGCGCTGTTCATCCTCGGATTCGCGATCGTGTTCGTGGCGTACGGTGCGGCCTTCGGGGCTCTCGGCTACTGGCTGGTGCGGTGGCAGGATGTCGTGGTCCGCATCCTCGGAGCCCTCGTCATCGTCATGGGCCTCGTATTCATCGGCCAAGTTCTCGTTCCTGCAGCGCACGATCAAGCCTGCGCGGGCGTCCAGCGACCGGCCTGATCGGGGCACCGCTGCTCGGTATCGTCTTCGGGCTGGGGTGGACGCCGTGCATCGGCCCGACCCTGGCGGCCATCAGCGCGCTCAGCGTCGGCAGCAGTTCGCCCTGGCGCGGTGCCCTGCTCGGCCTGTTCTACTGCATCGGTCTCGGGATCCCGTTCCTGCTCGTCGCCCTGGGCTTCGACTGGGTGGCCGGGTCCGTCGCATTCCTCAAGCGCCACATCCGCGCCATCAACATCGTCGGCGGCGTCCTGCTGGTCGCCATCGGCATCCTGATGGTCACCGGTCTGTGGAGCGAACTCATGTCCCAGTTCTTGGCGGTGATCCAAGGTTTTGAGCCGGCCCTCTGATCACATCGATGCCGCTCCTCCTCGCGAGGACCCGGACGTCGTCCAGCCCAAGCTCGGCCCCGTCGGCTGGCTCCGCTGGTTCTGGCGGCAGCTCACGAGCATGCGGACCGCCCTGTTCCTGCTGCTCCTTCTGGCGATCGCCGCCGTCCCCGGGTCGCTGGTGCCTCAGCGCAGCTCCGACCCGAACGGCGTGACGAAGTACTTCACCGACAACCCGTCGCTCGCCCCGGTGCTCGACAAGCTGCAGTTCTTCGACGTCTACACGTCGGTGTGGTTCTCGGCGATCTACCTGCTGCTCTTCGCGCTCGCTGATCGGGTGCATCATCCCGCGCACCGAGCACCACTTCGACGCCATGCGGGCCAAGCCGCCCAAGACCCCGGTGCGTCTGGCGCGGATGGCCGGCTTCCAGTCGCGGATCCTCCCGGCAGAGCTGCGCACGCGATCGGTCGACCCGATCGTCGGCGCCCGCGAGGTCCTGAAGGCGAACCACTACCGCGTCGCCCTCTATCAGGACGCCGGGTCGACGTCCGTCTCCGCGGAGCGGGGATATCTCCGCGAGAGCGGGAACCTCGTCTTCCACATCGCACCTCCTCGGCGTCCTGCTCGCCATCGGGGTCGGCGGAGGATTCGGCTACACCGGTCAGAAGATCGTCGTCGAGGGCCAGAGCTTCGTGAACAGCCTCCCGTCGTACAACTCGTTCAACCCGGGACGCTTCTTCAGCGACGCGTCGCTCGCCCCGTTCTCCATCGCGGTCGACAAGTCTCGACGTGCGCGTACGAGACGAAGAACCAGGATGCGATCGGCACCCCGCTCGACTACACCGCGCACGTGACCACGAAGGGGCCCGGCGACGCCTCCGGGACGAGACGACCATCAAGGTGAACGAGCCGCTGCCGATCGGAGGCACGAACGTCTACCTCCTGGGCAACGGGTACGCGCCGACGATCACCGTCACGCGACACCGCCGGGCAAGGTCGTCTTCAACGACTCCGTCCCGTTCATCGCCGCAGGCGGACCCGAACCTCACGTCGCTGGGCTTCGTCAAGATCCCGGACGGGCTCAAGGAGCAGGTCGGGATGATCGGCTTCTTCTATCCGACGGTGACCGAGAGCGCAGACGCGCTGCGGGCGCCCTGGCCTCGACGTTCCCGGGGCTCCGAATGATCCGATGCTGAGCTCTGAACGTGTACGCCGGAGATCTCGGGGTCGACGACCGGCGTGCCGCAATCCGTCTACAGCCTGAACACCGACACGCTCGACGCAGCTGGCGGGGCCGGCCGACGAAGACCAAGGCGCTGCGAGCTGAAGCCGGGCCAGACGGTCGAGCTTCCGAACGGGCTGGGGACGATCTCGCTGAGACGGCGTGAAGCGGTTCGCGACGCTGGAGGTGCACCACGACCCCGCGCAGGTGTGGGTGCTGCTCTTCGCGGTGCTCATCCTGGTGCGGGCTGCTCACCGTCGCTCTTCGTCCCGCGGCGCCGGCATGTGGGTCAAGGCCGATCGAGAACGCCGACGGCTCGCTGCACCCTCGAGTACGCGGGCCTGGCCCGCGGTGAGGACCCCAACCTCCTGGCGGCGGTGAGCGACCGTAGCGGATCGAGCACACCAGCGCCCTCGCCCGGACCCCGACGACTTAGGCTTGCACTCGTGACCGAGACACTGTCCCAGCTGTCGACCGGTCTTCATCTACGCGGCGATGGGGCTCTACGCGGCCGCGTTCATCGCGTTCGCGCTCGACCTCGCCCGGCAGGGGAGCGCCGCGCGACCGGCGGTCGAGGCGGCCGTCGTCCCGAGCGCCGTCGCGCGCAGCGTGCGGAGGTGGCGACCCAACCGGTGCGAGCGACCGCCGCACGGATCGCCGCTGATCCGGCGGAGGCACGGTCGGATGCGCCTCCAGCGACGCCGCCGTCGTCCGCGCTCGGCCGGCTGTCCTCCCGGATCAGCACCCGACGTCGAGGACGACGTGATGAACGGCGCCGCGTCGGCGAGTCGTCGCTCACGTGGGCGTTCGGGCTCACCATCGCGGGCTGGGCCGTCCACCTCGTGACGCGTCGTCCTGCGGGGCATCGCGGCGGACTCGGGTGCCGTGGGCCAACATGTGGGAGTTCTCGATGACCGGCACGCTGGTCATCGTCGGGGTCTTCCTGGTGGCGAACCTCAAGTGGGCCGATCAAGTACGTGGGCACGTTCGTGCATCGGCCTGGTGCTCGTGCTCCAGGGCATCGCGCTTGCTGCGGTACTTCGTCCCGGTGGTCCCGCTGCAGCCGGCGCTGCAGTCGTACTGGCTGGTCATCCACATCATCGTGGCCGTGCTGGGCACGGCGTTCTTCGCGCTCGGCTTCGCGCTCTCCGGCCTGCAGCTGCTCGCAGTACCGGCGCGAGCGCCAGGTGGCCGAGTCGCGGCCCCAGCAATTCCGGTTCCTGTCGACGCTTCCCGAGCTCGGTCGCGCTCGAGAACCTGGCGTACCGGATCAACATCGTCGGCTTCATCGCCTGGACCTTCACCCTGATCGCCGGTGCCATCTGGGCCGAGAAGGCGTGGGGCCGCTACTGGGGCTGGGACACCAAGGAGGTCTGGACGTTCATCATCTGGGTGATCTACGCCGGATACATCCACGCGCGGGCGACCCGCGGCTGGCGCGGATCGCGTTCTGCGTGGCTCGCGATCATCGGCTTCGGCGCGGTGCTGTTCAACTTCGGCATCGTCAACGTGTTCTTCCACGGACTGCACGCGTACTCCGGACTGTGACTCCGCGATCCCTCACCGACGATTCCCCCGCAAGCCCGCACGGCTTCGCGGGCGCTTCCTGCGTAGTGCGGCCGCGTTGCAGAGTGGCGCAGCAGGACAATCCGCGTGATTCACGCGGAAGTCGAGCCGGCGACACGCCCGGGATGTGGGCGGAATTTGCGACGACCCGAGAGGCCTGCGTAAAGTACTTACTTGTCACCCCAAAGGTGCGGGAGAGCGGAAGAGCTCCCCGGCCTCAAGCGGGACCAAATCCTTAGCCTAGCGGCAAACCTGAACTTGAATTAGTTCGCTTGCTGCGCTTAGGATTAACACCCACTCACTGAGCAGGTCTAACCGGTTCGGATCGTGTGAATCGGATGTGCCCACACGATCGGGCGAACGAAGGAGCGCGAAACGGCCGACTTGACAAACTGACTGAGAGTGGTAAGGTAGAGAAGTTGCCTCGCAGAGACAGCCCGAGAGGGTTGAAGAGTGAGAGCGTCCGATCCTTGAGAACTCAACAGCGTGCACAATGTCAAATGCCAAACAACCTCGGCATTGACCTTCGAAGACCTCGGTCTGAATAGTCGATGCATGAGATTCCTTTGGATTAGAAACAGAATGTCAGTAGATATTCGAAACTAGTCAAGACAAACTCGCAGTGAGACGAGCATATTTCCTGCTCTGAGCCCGCACTATGTTTCCAGTCGCTTGCGACTCGGAGCTAAACATTTATGGAGAGTTTGATCCTGGCTCAGGACGAACGCTGGCGGCGTGCTTAACACATGCAAGTCGAACGATGAACCTGGAGCTTGCTCTAGGGGATTAGTGGCGAACGGGTGAGTAACACGTGAGTAACCTGCCCTTGACTCTGGGATAACCTCCGGAAACGGAAGCTAATACCGGATATGACGCACGGAGGCATCTCCTGTGCGTGGAAAGAACTTCGGTCAAGGATGGACTCGCGGCCTATCAGGTAGTTGGTGAGGTAACGGCCCACCAAGCCTACGACGGGTAGCCGGCCTGAGAGGGTGACCGGCCACACTGGGACTGAGACACGGCCCAGACTCCTACGGGAGGCAGCAGTGGGGAATATTGCACAATGGGCGCAAGCCTGATGCAGCAACGCCGCGTGAGGGATGACGGCCTTCGGGTTGTAAACCTCTTTTAGTAGGGAAGAAGCGAAAGTGACGGTACCTGCAGAAAAAGCACCGGCTAACTACGTGCCAGCAGCCGCGGTAATACGTAGGGTGCGAGCGTTGTCCGGAATTATTGGGCGTAAAGAGCTCGTAGGCGGTCTGTCGCGTCTGCTGTGAAAACCCGAGGCTCAACCTCGGGCCTGCAGTGGGTACGGGCAGACTAGAGTGCGGTAGGGGAGAATGGAATTCCTGGTGTAGCGGTGGAATGCGCAGATATCAGGAGGAACACCGATGGCGAAGGCAGTTCTCTGGGCCGTAACTGACGCTGAGGAGCGAAAGCGTGGGGAGCGAACAGGATTAGATACCCTGGTAGTCCACGCCGTAAACGTTGGGCGCTAGATGTGGGGACCATTCCACGGTTTCCGTGTCGCAGCTAACGCATTAAGCGCCCCGCCTGGGGAGTACGGCCGCAAGGCTAAAACTCAAAGGAATTGACGGGGGCCCGCACAAGCGGCGGAGCATGCGGATTAATTCGATGCAACGCGAAGAACCTTACCAAGGCTTGACATATACGAGAACGGGCCAGAAATGGTCAACTCTTTGGACACTCGTAAACAGGTGGTGCATGGTTGTCGTCAGCTCGTGTCGTGAGATGTTGGGTTAAGTCCCGCAACGAGCGCAACCCTCGTTCTATGTTGCCAGCGCGTAATGGCGGGAACTCATAGGAGACTGCCGGGGTCAACTCGGAGGAAGGTGGGGATGACGTCAAATCATCATGCCCCTTATGTCTTGGGCTTCACGCATGCTACAATGGCCGGTACAAAGGGCTGCAATACCGTAAGGTGGAGCGAATCCCAAAAAGCCGGTCTCAGTTCGGATTGAGGTCTGCAACTCGACCTCATGAAGTCGGAGTCGCTAGTAATCGCAGATCAGCAACGCTGCGGTGAATACGTTCCCGGGCCTTGTACACACCGCCCGTCAAGTCATGAAAGTCGGTAACACCCGAAGCCAGTGGCCCAACCCTTGTGGAGGGAGCTGTCGAAGGTGGGATCGGTGATTAGGACTAAGTCGTAACAAGGTAGCCGTACCGGAAGGTGCGGCTGGATCACCTCCTTTCTAAGGAGCATCTGGCACCCTCGGGTGTCCAGGCGCCGGATCTGAGCGAACGTCTCAGCCGGTTAGCTCATGGGTGGAACATTGACATTGGTGCGGAGCCGAATGGCTCGAACTCAGTACGTCTCCTCGGGATAGGAAAAGTTCGGACCCGGAAGCCCTGCACATGCACGCTGTTGGGTCCTGAGGGACCGGGCCTCATCCAATCGGATGGGAACTGGACCTCTGGACCTTTTCTGGTCGGCCATAACTGGGCCGGCGGAGAAGGTACCGCCCGTACTTTGAGAACTACACAGTGGACGCGAGCATCTTAGATTCGAACCTTCGGGTTCGAATCACATAGATCACAGTACTTATGTACTGATAGATCATTGGTCAATCTGCTCATCTTCGGATGAGTCGATCGATTCTATAAACTCATGTGATTTCAAGTTTCTAAGAGCAAACGGTGGATGCCTTGGCATCTGGAGCCGAAGAAGGACGTAGTAATCTGCGATAAGCCTCGGGGAGCTGATAAACGAGCTTTGATCCGAGGATCTCCGAATGGGGAAACCCCGCTGGGCCCGTAATGGTGACCCAGTGACTCCCGCCTGAATATATAGGGCGGGTAGAGGGAACGTGGGGAAGTGAAACATCTCAGTACCCACAGGAAGAGAAAGCAAAAGCGATTCCGTTAGTAGTGGCGAGCGAAACCGGAAGAGGCTAAACCGATCATGTGTGATAGCCGGCAGGCGTTGCATGGTCGGGGTTGCGGGACTTTTCAGCAGCTTCTGCCGAACTGCAAGCGTTACAAAGGATCATAGGCGAATGGTATTGAAAGGCCAGTCATAGAGGGTGCCAACCCCGTAGCCGAAATGGTCCAATGGCGCGAAGAGTATCCCAAGTAGCACGGGGCCCGAGAAATCCCGTGTGAATCTGTCAGGACCACCTGATAAGCCTAAATACTCCCAGATGACCGATAGCGGACAAGTACCGTGAGGGAAAGGTGAAAAGTACCCCGGGAGGGGAGTGAAATAGTACCTGAAACCGTTTGCTTACAAACCGTTGGAGCCTCCTTGTAGGGGTGACAGCGTGCCTTTTGAAGAATGAGCCTGCGAGTTAGCGATATGTGGCGAGGTTAACCCGTGAGGGGTAGCCGTAGCGAAAGCGAGTCTGAATAGGGCGATTCAGTCGCATGTCCTAGACCCGAAGCGAAGTGATCTATCCATGGCCAGGTTGAAGCGACGGTAAGACGTCGTGGAGGACCGAACCCACTTAGGTTGAAAACTGAGGGGATGAGCTGTGGATAGGGGTGAAAGGCCAATCAAACTTCGTGATAGCTGGTTCTCTCCGAAATGCATTTAGGTGCAGCGTTGCGTGTTTCTTGCCGGAGGTAGAGCTACTGGATGGCCGATGGGCCCCAAAAGGTTACTGACGTCAGCCAAACTCCGAATGCCGGTAAGTGAGAGCGCAGCAGTGAGACGGTGGGGGATAAGCTTCATCGTCGAGAGGGAAACAACCCAGACCACCAACTAAGGTCCCTAAGCGCGTGCTAAGTGGGAAAGGATGTGGAGTTGCACAGACAACCAGGAGGTTGGCTTAGAAGCAGCCACCCTTGAAAGAGTGCGTAATAGCTCACTGGTCAAGTGATTCCGCGCCGACAATGTAACGGGGCTCAAGCACGCCACCGAAGTTGTGGCATTGACATTATTGGTAGGCCTTCGTGGTCCAGCCGTGTTGATGGGTAGGAGAGCGTCGTGTGGCGAGTGAAGCGGCGGTGTAAACCAGCCGTGGACGCCACACGAGTGAGAATGCAGGCATGAGTAGCGAAAGACGGGTGAGAAACCCGTCCTCCGAAAGACCAAGGGTTCCAGGGCCAGGCTAATCCGCCCTGGGTAAGTCGGGACCTAAGGCGAGGCCGACAGGCGTAGTCGATGGACAACGGGTTGATATTCCCGTACCGGCGAAGAACCGCCCAAGCTAATCCAGTGGTGCTAAGAGTCCTAATCCTGGACACGGATCCCTTCGGGGTGAAGGTCCGGGCCTAACGCTCGACCCCATGCTGGTGCGGCTAGCGTATTAACAGGTGTGACGCAGGAAGGTAGCCCAGCCGGGCGATGGTTGTCCCGGTGTAAGTGTGTAAGCCGAGAGATAGGCAAATCCGTCTCTCACATAGGCCCAGGCACGATGCGTAGTCTTCATTGACGAAATGGGTGATCCTATGCTGCCGAGAAAAGCATCGACGCGAGGTTCCAGCCGCCCGTACCCCAAACCGACTCAGGTGGTCAGGTAGAGAATACCAAGGAGATCGAGAGAATCGTGGTTAAGGAACTCGGCAAAATGCCCCCGTAACTTCGGGAGAAGGGGGGCCTGAGGCGTGAACGGACTTGCTCCGGGAGCGTTTGAAGGCCGCAGAGACCAGTGGGAAGCGACTGTTTACTAAAAACACAGGTCCGTGCCAAGTCGCAAGACGATGTATACGGACTGACGCCTGCCCGGTGCTGGAAGGTTAAGAGGAAGGGTTAGCTTCGGCGAAGCTCAGAATTTAAGCCCCAGTAAACGGCGGTGGTAACTATAACCATCCTAAGGTAGCGAAATTCCTTGTCGGGTAAGTTCCGACCTGCACGAATGGCGTAACGACTTCCCAGCTGTCTCAACCGCGAACTCGGCGAAATTGCACTACGAGTAAAGATGCTCGTTACGCGCAGCAGGACGGAAAGACCCCGTGACCTTTACTACAGCTTGGTATTGGTGTTCGGTGTGGCTTGTGTAGGATAGGTGGGAGACTTTGAAGCGCGGCACGCCAGTGTTCGGTGGAGTCATTGTTGAAATACCACTCTGGTCACTCTGGATATCTAACTTAGAACCGTAATCCGGTTCAGGGACAGTGCCTGGTGGGTAGTTTAACTGGGGCGGTTGCCTCCCAAAAAGTAACGGAGGCGCCCAAAGGTTCCCTCAACCTGGTTGGCAATCAGGTGTCGAGTGTAAGTGCACAAGGGAGCTTGACTGTGAGACTGACAAGTCGAGCAGGGACGAAAGTCGGGACTAGTGATCCGGCAGTGGCTTGTGGAAGCGCTGTCGCTCAACGGATAAAAGGTACCTCGGGGATAACAGGCTGATCTTGCCCAAGAGTCCATATCGACGGCATGGTTTGGCACCTCGATGTCGGCTCGTCGCATCCTGGGGCTGGAGTAGGTCCCAAGGGTTGGGCTGTTCGCCCATTAAAGCGGTACGCGAGCTGGGTTTAGAACGTCGTGAGACAGTTCGGTCCCTATCCGCTGCGCGCGTAGGAAATTTGAGAGGATCTGACCCTAGTACGAGAGGACCGGGTTGGACGAACCTCTGGTGTGCCAGTTGTTCCGCCAGGAGCACCGCTGGTTAGCTACGTTCGGGATGGATAACCGCTGAAAGCATCTAAGCGGGAAGCCGGCCTCAAGATGAGATTTCCATGCCTTCGGGCGAGAGGCTCCCAGCTAGACTACTGGGTTGATAGGCCGGATGTGGAAGTGGGGACTAAAGACCCATGGAGCTGACCGGTACTAATAAGCCGATAACTTGATAATCACCACTCTCATGCATCGTTGTAAGGCTGGCATGAGGGGCCAGAGATTGCCCGCGTCCACTATGTGGTTCTCGATGTACGGTCGAGAACTGATTCGAGCTAACGCTTGATCGTTCACTTTGATACATCAATAGTGTTTCGGCGGCCATAGCGAGAGGGAAACGCCCGGTTACATTCCGAACCCGGAAGCTAAGACTCTCTGCGCCGATGGTACTGCAGGGGGACCCTGTGGGAGAGTAGGACACCGCCGGACTTCTTTGTGAGATGGCCACCCAGTGATGGGTGGCCATTTCGTGTTAACGGGGTCGCTGGCGGCGCAAAGCATAGGCTGGGCCCGACCCCGTGTAATCGACAGGAGCACCCGTGAGCGACACCCCGTCCGACGAGAACCCTCGCAACGAGCGGTCCGAGGGCCGGCAGCAGCCGGGACGTCCCGGCCGGTCCGGAGACGGCCAGCGCCGTCCGGGTGACGACGACGGCCGTCGCGGGCGCCCGCAGTCGAGCGGCCGCCCCAGTCGAGTGGCCGTCCGCACGGGGTGGCGGCGCATCGCGTAACCGATCCGCATCCGGCAGCGGTCGCGGGCAGTGGCGCGGCGATCGCGAGGGCGAGCGCGGAAGCGAGGGCCGTCGCAACAGTGGCGACCGCCCGCGGCGTTCCCAGGACGGCTACCGCCCCAGCGGCGACGCCGATCGCTCCGGCTCGCGTCGCGGAAGCGGCCACCGCTCGGCCGGTTCGCAGCAGCACGGCGCGTCGCGTTCCACCGAGCGAGGAGGGTTCCGCCCATCCGCAGGATCGCGGGACGGTCGTTCGGGCGAGCGGGCTCCGGGAGGATACCGCGGCGGCGAGCGGGACGGTCGTTCGGGTGAGCGGTCGTCGGGTGGATACCGCGGCGCCGAGCGGAGCGGCTCGGGCGAGCGAGCGGTTCGGCCCTGGGAGCGCCGACCGCAAGCAGGGCGGCTTCCGTGACGACAGGCGTGGAGGAGCTCCGCGCGGTCGCGACGGCGGTGCTCGGCGCGACGGCGGTCAGCGCAGCGGCCGTGACGAGAAGCTCTGGACGCGCAACGGAGCTCCCGCGCGCGGGGACCGCGACGCTCGGGACGAGCGCAGGCAGTACGACGAGAACGAGCAGCGTTCGCGTGAACTCCAGTCGGTTCGGCCCCGGCACGACGACCCGATCATCCCGGACGACGTCCAGGCACGCGACCTGCCCGGCGAGGCGCGCGTCGAGCTCAAGACCCTGAGCAAGGACAACGCCGACTGGGTGGCCAAGCACCTCGTCATGGCCGGCCGGCTGATCGAATCCGATCCGCAACTTGCACACGAGCATGCCGTGTCGGCGTCTCGCCGAGCCGGGCGGGTCGCCGTGGTCCGCGAGACGCTCGCGATCACCGCCTACGCCACAGGCGACTTCGCTCTGGCGCTGCGTGAGCTGCGCACGTACCGGCGGATCTCCGGTTCCAATGACCAGCTTCCCCTGATGGTCGACAGCGAGCGCGGGGTGGGCCGGCCGGATCGTGCGCTCGAGCTGGGGCGCTCGGTCGACCGCTCGACGCTTCGGTCGACGTCCAGGTCTCCCTGGCGATCGCCATGTCGGGAGCCCGCCTGGACCTGGGGCAGCCAGAGGCCGCACTCGCCGAGCTCGAGATCCCCCAGCTCGACCCCGACCGGGCGTTCAGCTACAGTGCGGACCTGTTCCACGCGTACGCGGAGGTCCTCGAGGAGCTCGGGCGGGAGGCGCAGGCCCGTCAGTGGCGCGAGCGCGCAGAACGCGCAGAGGCTGCGCTGGATGTGGCGCACGCTCTCGACGAGCACGAGACGGTCGACATCATCGAAGAGGACATCGTCATCGACTCCTCCGACGAAGCGCCGGAACCGGCGACAGGCGAGGGGACGGACGACGGGAAGGACGAGCCGAACGATGGCCCTGTTTCGACGGAGCAGTGAGGGCGCGACGCCACTTGACGGCGTCGACCTCGTGCTGGCGGACCTCGACGGCGTCGTCTACAAGGGCGCGGACCCCATCCCCTTCGCCGTAGAGAGCCTGAACGGCGTGGCCGACAGCATCCGCGTCGGCTACATCACCAACAACGCGTCCAGGACGGATGCGACCGTGGCGAGCCACCTCACCGAGCTCGGCCTGCATGTCCAACCGTCCGATGTCGTCACGTCGCCCCAGGCCGCCGTTCGCCTGCTGGCCCAGCACGTTCCCGCCGGTTCCAGCATCCTCGTCGTCGGCGGGGACGGACTGGTGGATGAGGTGCAGAAGGCCGGGTTCACGGTGACCCGATCCGCCGAGGACGGGCCGGCCGCGGTGATCCAGGGATTCTCCCCGGAGCTCGGTTGGGCAGAGCTCGCGGAGGCCTCGTTCGCGCTGCAGGGGCGCACGGACGCCGAGCGGCCGTGGATCGCGACGAACACGGACTGGACGATTCCCGTCGCTCGCGGCATCGCCCCGGGGAACGGCACCCTCGTCTCGGCGGTGCACACCGCTGTCGGCCGGCTGCCGCTCGTCGCGGGCAAGCCGGAGCGGGCGATCTTCGACGAGGCGGTCGCGCGTTTCGGAGCCCGCAAGCCTCTGTTCATCGGCGACCGGCTGGATACGGATGTGCTCGGCGCGAACCGGGCGGGCATCGACTCCGTCCTGGTGCTGACCGGGATCGACACGGGAAAGCAGCTGCTTTCGGCGGACGCCGACTCGCGCCCGACGTACATCCTCCGCGACCTGCGCGGCCTCACCGAGCCCTATCCGGAGATCCGGACGGCCCGCAACGGGGCCGTGAGCGTCCGCAATGCGGCGGTCGCGATCGACGGCAACGACGTACGGATCGTGTCCGAGGGGTCCGACGAGGTCGACCTGCTGCGCGCCGCATGCGCCGTCATCTGGAACTCGGGTCGTGCCATCTACGGACTGGACGTGCCGGAGCGGCTGTACGCCTGATGCGCTTCACAGAGCGGCGTCGTGCTCCAGGATGCGGTGACACCGTCGGAGCCGGTCGAGCCACCATTCGGCGCGGTCGGCGTCGGCGCTGAGCGCATCCACCCGCCGCGACGAGACCGTGGGGCGGGTGACCGGGATGCTGCCATCGTGCGGCATCAACGGTTCATCGGCGACGTCGTGGACGAACATGGCGACCGTTCCCAGGCCGCAGTCGAAGTCGAGCTCCGGCAATGCGGCGGCGAGGTGCGCACCCATCGCGATCCCTATGGAAGTGTCGATCGCACTGGACACGACCGCCGGCAGGCCGGCCTCCGCCACGATCCGCTGAGCCCTGTGCACCCCTCCCAGCGGCTGAGCCTTGACCACGAGGATGTCTGCCGCTCCCGCCTTCGCCACGGCGAGCGGATCGGAGGCTTTCCGCACGCTCTCGTCCGCGGCGACAGGGATGCCCATGTACCGGATGCGGCGCCGGAGTTCGGCCAGTTCTTCGACCGTCGCGCACGGCTGCTCGACGTACTCGAGATCGAAAGGTGCCAGGGCATGCACCGCGTGCTCGGCCTCGTCGAGGTTCCAGAGGGTGTTCGCGTCGATGCGGATACGGCCTTCTGCGCCGAGTGCGTCTCGCACGGCCCGGACGCGGGCGACATCGTCCGCGAGCGTCTGACCGGGCTCCGCCACCTTGACCTTCGCCGTCCGGGCACCCGGGTAGCGCGCGAGCACGGGAGTCACCTCGTCGGCCGGGACCGCCGGAACAGTGGCGTTGACGGGGATGCGGTCGCGCAACGCCGGTGGGGTGGGGCGCCAGCCGAAGTCGATCGCAGCGTGCAGCCAGGTGGCGGCCTCGGTGTCGTCGTACTCCGCGAACGGCGAGAACTCCGTCCACCCATGCGGACCCTCGAACAGCACGGCCTCGCGGACCGTGATGCCCCGGAAGCGCGTTGTCATCGGCAGAGCGACGATGCGCGCTGTTGCTAACAGGTCGGCGATTTCCGGAACCATTCCACAAGTCTTGCATGGCCCGGTCCGGCGGCCACGGCGAACCGTAGGCTTGGTCCCATGCAAGCGGATGTGTCAGAACTTTTCGACCCCGAGACGTGGCGCGAGGTGCCGGGCTTCGGCGGCCTCACCGACATCACGTACCACCACGACGTGACCGGTCGCATCGCCCGCGTGGCGTTCGATCGGCCGGAGGTGCGGAGCGCCTTCCGCCCGCACACGGTCGACGAGCTCTACGCGGCGTTGGAGGATGCGCGCACCAACCCGCGCATCGGCGTGGTGCTGCTGACCGGCAATGGTCCGAGCCCGAAGGACGGCGGGTGGGCGTTCTGCTCGGGCGGAGACCAGCGCATCCGCGGCCGCGACGGCTACAAGTACGCGGAGGGCGAGACGGCATCCGGGATCGATGCGGCCCGCGGCGGCCGGCTGCACATCCTCGAGGTCCAGAGGCTCATCCGCTTCATGCCGAAGGTGGTGATCGCGGTCGTGCCGGGGTGGGCCGCCGGAGGGGCCACTCGCTCCATGTCGTCTGCGATCTGACCATCGCAAGCGAGGAGCACGGCCGGTTCAAGCAGACGGATGCCGACGTCGGGTCGTTCGACGCCGGATACGGCTCGGCCTACTTCGCGCGGCAAGTGGGGCAGAAGGTCGGGCGCGAGGTCTTCTTCCTCGCCCGCGAGTACTCCGCGCAGCGGGCCTACGAGGTGGGCGCGGTCAACGCGGTGGTCCCTCACGCCGAGCTGGAGACGGTGGCGCTGGAGTGGGCGAACGAGATCCTCACGAAGTCGCCGACGGCCATCCGGATGCTGAAGTTCGCGTTCAACGCGGTCGACGACGGACTCGTGGGGCAGCAGGTGTTCGCGGGGGAGGCTACCCGGCTGGCGTACGGGACGGACGAGGCGGTCGAAGGGCGCGATGCCTTCCTGCAGAAGAGGGAACCGGACTGGTCGCCGTTCCCCTGGCAGTACTGAGCGGCCGTGTCATGCGACGCGGATCCTGCGCGTGGTCGACGCGTCGCAACCGGAGGAGGTTTTCGCGGCGCTTCGCGACGCGCTGACGGGTGGGGGCGACGCGGTGCTCCCGCGAGCGGCGCCGCGGGCGCCGGGCACCGGCCTGGGCTCCGGGGCCGGTTCCGCCGAGGGCGAGGCCGACGGCCCGAGGCTGAGCGAGTGGCGCAGAACGTCGCGCTGGTCATCGAGACGTCCGGATCCACGGGCGTGCCCAAGAGGGTGGCTCTGTCGGCGGACGCGCTGCTGGCCAGCGCGGCCGCATCGGCGGGGGCGCTGGGCGGACAGGGGCAGTGGCTGCTCGCCCTGCCGGCGCATTACGTCGCCGGTGCGCAGGTGCTGATCCGGTCGCTGGCGGCGGAGACCGAGCCCGTGCAGTACGGCGAAGGGCACTTCGACGCGGAGCGGTTCGCGGACGCGGCGGATCGCCTTGATCACGACCTGCGCTACACGTCGCTCGTGCCGGCGCAGCTGGCGCGGCTGGTCGAGCGCGCGGAGGGCGGCTCCCGCCGGGTCGCCGCGGCCCTGCGCCGATTCGACGGGATCCTCGTCGGAGGCCAGGCGTTGTCGCCGTCGTTGCGCGACCGAGCGGAGCGCCTCGGGGCGCGCGTCACGGCGACGTACGGTTCCAGCGAGACGGCGGGTGGATGCGTCTACGACGGCGTCCCGATCGGTACGACTCTCGTGCGTGCGTCCGACGGCCAGCTGGAGATCTCCGGGCCGGTCCTTGCGGAGGGCTACCTCGGCGATCCGGAACGGACGGCGAGGGCGTTCCACGAAGCCGATGGGGTGCGGTGGTACCGCACCGGCGACCTCGGAGAGGTTTCCGCGGAGGGGCGCGTGAGCGTATTCGGCCGATCGGACAACGTCATCATCTCGGGAGGGAGAAGGTGCTGCTGGATGCCGTGGAGCGCACGGTGCACGAGGTCCCCGGCTTCGAACAGGCGGTCGTGGTGGGCGCGCGGCATCCCGAGTGGGGGAGGTCCCGGTGGTCGCGACGGAGGGCGCTGCGCGGCTACCCCTGGCCGAGCTGCGCCGGGCCGTCGCCGGCCGGTTGGGCCGGGCTGCGGCGCCGGACCGTGTGGTCGAACTGGAGCGCATGCCGCGGCTGGCGAGCGGGAAGCCGGACCGGGTCGCCGTGGCGGCGCTCGCCGCGGACGACGCCGGTGACGTCGGCGACGGCGACGGCGACGGCGACGGCGACGAAGGGGCTTAGCGGATGTTGTTACGATTCGCTCTGTGATGAGTCAGAACAAGCCACGCATGCAGCGCATGGCGCCACCCATGGCGCGCGGACCGCGCGGGGGTCGCAGCGGACGCCCGGGGGCGGCCGCGGCGGCGGTCAAGCCCGCAGCGACGGCCGACTGGATCGCCGGAGCGCGACTCCGCACCCTCCCGCTCGCCGTCGCGCCGGTGCTCATCGGCGTCGGGGCGGCGAAGGTCGCCGAGGGCCCGGGCGTCTGGCACCCGATCCGGTCTCTGCTACTGCCTGGCCGTCGCCGTGCTCCTGCAGATCGCGGTGAACTACGCCAACGACTACTCGGACGGCGTACGCGGGACGGACGAGTTCCGAGTGGGCCCCGGACGCCTCACCGGCTCCGGCAAGGCGGCGCCGCGGGCGGTCCTGACCGTTGCCCTGACCTTCTTCGGCCTGGCGGCCGTCGCCGGGCTGATCCTCGTCATCCTCACGCAGCACTGGTGGGTCCTCCTGATCGGCGCCGCGGCGATCGCGGCCGCGTGGTTCTACACCGGCGGGCGGCGCCCCTACGGTTACTACGGTCTCGGCGAAGTCTTCGTCTTCGTGTTCTTCGGGCTCGTCGCGACCGTCGGCACCACCTACATGCTCGCGGACACCGTCAACCAGGAGGCCTGGTACGGCGGAGTGATCGCCGGCCTCATCGCCTGCGCGGTGCTCATGGTCAACAACATCCGCGACATCGAGCCCGACCGCCGCGCCCGCAAGCGCACCCTCGCGGTGCTGCTTGGGCGCGTGGCGTCGCGCATCGTGTTCTGCGTCCTGCTGCTGGTGCCGTTCGTCATCCTCGGCGTGCTGGCGTGGTTCTACCCGCTGGCGTGGTTCGGGATGTTCGCGCTGCTGGCGGCGATCCCGGCCTGCGTCATCACGCTCTTCGGGCGCTCGCCCCGGGAATCTCGTGACGGCCCTTCAGCTGACGAGCATCACCGGCCTGCTCGTGGGCATCGCGCTGGGCGTCGCCTACGCGTTCTGATCGCGGTCGCCCGCTTCGGTGCGCGTCTCGACGGCGGCATCCTCGACCTCGTCGTCCTCCGACCGTGACGGCTTCTCGCGGTGCCGGGCGGCGTACAGGTCGGACGACACCGCGTTGCGCGGGCGGCTCAGGAAGATGTACGACAGGCAGAGCCCGATCAGGGCGGCGGCGATGACGGCCAGCCACCAGACGAGGCCCAGCAGAAGCAGGATCACGAGCGGCACCGCGAACACCAGGAGGCGCAGCACGGTGTAGGTGATCCAAGAGGGAATCCGCTTCACCCTCCCAGCTTAGAGACCGTCTCTGAGAGTTACGATTGGGCTATGGTTCGCCTCTGGATAGCCCTCGGCGTCGCAGCCGTGGTGTTCTACATCTATTCGGTGGCAGACTGCGCCCTGTTCGACCGTTCGCGCGTGCGTGGCCTTCCCAAGCCCCTGTGGCTGCTCGTCGTCATCCTGTTCCCCCTCATCGGCGGAATCCTCTGGTTTCTCATCGGCCGCGGCCGGCGTCGAGCCGACGGAGTCCGCCGCGTGACCGCTCCGGATGACGACCCCGAGTTCCTCGGCAAACTGCGGATGGACCGCGACCAGGAGGAGCGCATCCGACAGCTCGAGAAGGAGCTCGCCGAACTGGACGACAACGGTCCGGACAACGATCAGACCGGCCGCCGGGATGGGTGACCGCCCGCACGCGGGCGATTCCCCCGAGACGGGCACCGCTGCGCCCGTCGAGCTCGACCTCCGCACGGGCAACCCGGCAACGGACTTCTCGCTGGCCCTCCTGAGTGCGCTCGTGCGCAACGGCGTCCGCGATCTCGTCGTCAGCCCCGGCTCGCGATCGCAGGCCCTTGCACTGGTGGCCGCGGAACTGGAGCGGTCCGGGTCCGCGCGACTTCACGTGCGGATCGACGAACGCTCGGGCGGCTTCCTCGCCCTCGGGCTGGCGCGCGAGACCAGCGCCCCGGCGGTCGTGATCACGACCAGCGGCACCGCGACGGCCAACCTGCACCCGGCCGTGCTGGAAGCGCACGAAGCCGGCATCCCCCTCATCGTCCTCACCGGCGACCGTCCTGAGGAGCTGCGTGGCATCCGCGCAAACCAGACGACCCAGCAGGACGGTCTCTATGCGGCCGCGGTCCGCTGGTCCGTCGACGTCGAAGCGCCCGCGGGCGACGAGAGCGAGCCGGAGGGGGCGAGCGCGCTCGCCGAAGCGGCCGTGCGCGCAGCCGTCGGCGCGGACACGGCCGATCCGGGTCCCGTGCACCTCAATGTCGCCTTTCGGGAGCCGCTCTCGGTCGCGGTGCCCGAGCTGCCCGAAGCACTTGCGGGCGAACTGCCTCCGACCGCGGACCCCTCGGCGCTCGGTCGCGATGTCGTCACGGTCGGAGGGGAGGCTCGCACCGTCGTCGTCGCCGGAGCGGACTCCGGGCCCCGCGCCGAGGAGTTCGCGCGCGAAGCCGGGTTGCCGCTGCTGGCGGAGGTCTCGAGCGGAGCCCACTTCGGCCCCAACCTCGTGGTCGCGTACCGCGAACTGCTGCGCGAGGAGGCCTTCGGCGGCGCGGTCGAACGCGCGATCGTGTTCGGCCACCCGACGCTGAGCCGCGAGGTACCCGTGCTCCTGGCTCGCGACGATATCGAGGTCCTGGTGGTCGCCCCGACCGGCGCGCAGGCGTACAACCCGGCGCATCGTGCACGGATCGTCGGCGGAGTGCGAGCGGATGCGTCCATCGACGTCCGCTCGCCGGAGGTGCGGGGATGGGTCGGCCGCTGGGTGTTCGCCAGCCGTCGGCTCCTCGAGGAGGCGGAGCGCGCATCCGGGGCCGCTGCTGTCGCACCGGACGTCGAGAAGGCCCGATCGTTCGACCCGGCCGACGCTCTCGCGTTCGCGTCCACCGAGCTGGCCGCCGTACGCGCCCCGATCACGCGGACGCTGCTCGCCGAAGCCCTCTGGCGCTACACCTGGCCCCACGACCGGCTCGTCCTGGGCGCCTCCCGCCTGATCCGGGATGTGGATCGCACGGTCCCGGGCAAGAAGATCTCCGTGCACGCCAACCGCGGGCTGGCGGGCATCGACGGCACGATCGCGACGGCGACGGGCATCGCGCTCGCGAGTCAGCGGCCCGCCGAGGCCCCCGGGTCCGCGTCGCCGACCGGGGTCACGCGCGTCCTGCTCGGCGACCTCGCGCTGCTCCACGACGTCGGCTCGCTGCTGTTCGGCGTCGGCGAGGCGCGTCCGCACCTCCAGGTCGTCGTGGGCAACGACGGGGGAGGGACGATCTTCGACGGGCTGGAGGTCGCCGGGACCGCATCCGCTCTCTCGTTCGACCGTGTCCTCTACACGCCGCAGACGGTGGACCTCGGGGCGCTCGCCTCTGCGTACGGCTGGCACTACGGCGTCGCGCAGACCAAGGGCGAGCTCGACCAGGCGCTCTCGGCGCCGCCCGCAGGCGTCAGCATCCTCGAAGTCCCGCTCCCGCGCTGAATCGCCGACCCCCGTCCGCCCGGGGCTGTCGTGGAACGGACAATCGCGCTCCGCGGTGTCCGGAGCACTGTTGGAGGAGCCGCACAACGAATGCGCCGATCCCTCGGCGGATCACTAACATGACGGCGTGCACATGATCTTCCGGACGATGCTTCACGCGATCATCTCCCGGTTCGGGCGACGGCTCGGGCATTGGGATGTGGCGCGCACGAAGTTCCGCGTCCTCCCGACCGACCTCGACATCCTGAAGCACATGAACAACGGCGTGTACCTGTCGATCGCCGACATCGGACGGTTCGACCTGCTGCAGCGCAACGGCGTCTGGGCGATCTTCAAGAGCCGGGGCTGGTACCCCGTGGTCGCGTCGGAGACGATCTCCTTCCGCAAGTCGCTCGAGCTGTGGCAGCCGTTCGTCGTGGAGTCGCGCATCCTCGGCTTCGACGACAAGGCGGTGTACGTCGAGCAGCGGTTCACCGTCGACGGTGAGATCTACACGCAGGCGTTCATCCGCGGTCGCTTCCTCAAGCGCCGGGGCGGCGTCGTCACGATCGATGAGCTGTTGGAGGCGGTGGGCCCGTCGCCGACGGATGTCACCGTGCCCGAGTGGCTGGTCGAGTGGGGAGCCGACGCGGCGCTTCCTCGACCCGCGCCGAGGCGCCGAGCGTCTGGAGCGAGTGACGGACTGAGTCCCGCGCTCAGGAGGGGCCGAAGGCGAACACCCGCTCGGGATCCCACTCCGCTCGCGCGCTGGCCAGTCGCTCGGATACCGCCGGTGGCCAGACCTTCTCGAAGGCCGCCGCGTCTGCGAGATCACCGGCGAAGTTGACGTTCGTCACGACCGAGATGCGGTCCCGCAGCGCCTCCGCGATCGCGAGCGCCCGGGCCGGGGCCGCCTCGGCGAACGTCGACGGGTCGGCGGCGAGCAGCGAGAGGGTGTACCCGCTGTCGCGGCCGCCGACGGCTGTGCCGTCGTCGGTGTCGCGGGCGGTCGCTCCGCCGATCTGACGGATCTCCACCGCGAGGAACGGCGCGCCAGAGCCGGGACCGGCCAGTTCGAGGATCACGTCGCCCGCATCCTGATCGAACGTGTCGAGCATGAACCCGCGGATCCAGGTGGGCCCGCCCTCCTCCGGGTCGTTGTGGATGCTGGCCATCGCGGTCGTCGGCATCTCGCCCACGAAGTCGAGATACACCGGGGCTGCGGCGCGGATGGGCGCGAACAGCCGTTCGCCTTCCTCCGGGTCACCGGGGTACGCGAACCGCACGCTCAGCACGGTGCGGCCGCGGAGGGCGGCGGCGGGCCGTCCATATCGGGCACGTTCAGCAGGGCGATGGACGTGGTCGCCTCGTCGGGCAGCTCGGCCGACCAGTCGATCCAGGCGCGCAGTGCGGGTTCGATGGCGCCGCCGTCGAAGAAGACGCTGCCGCCGTAGAGGGAGCGCAACGGCACGAGCTCGAGCGTCATCTCCGTCACGACGCCGAGGCCGCCCTTGCCGCCGCGCAGCCCCCAGAACAGGTCTTCGTTGGTGTCGCGGTCGGCCGTGACGATCCGTCCGTCGGCTGTGGCGACGCGGAAGGCGCGCACCCAGTCGGCGGTGAAGCCGTACCGGCGCGCCAGCGGGCCGATCCCGCCACCCAGCGTGTAGCCGACGGCGCCGACGCTTGTGGAGGAGCCGGTGATCGGCGCCAGTCCGTGCTCAGCGGCCGCGATGATCACAGGCGCCCAGCGGAGCCCGGCGCCGATGCGCGCCAGGCCGGTCGCCGGGTCGACGGACAACCCGTCCAGCCCCCGGGTCGAGACGATCATGCCGCCGGAGATCGGGGATTCCGCTCCGTGGCCGGTGGCCTGCACGCGGACCGGGAGGCCGGCCTCGCGCGCGAAGCGCACGGCCTCCACGACGTCGTCCTCGCCGGCGACGGCGACCACGATGTCGGGGTCGTGGCGGATCGCGGGGTTGAAGCAGGAGACCTCGGCGGCGAGCCCCTCATCGCCGCGGACGTAGACCGTTCCGGTGACGCTGTCGCGCAGGCGCGCGACAGCGTTCGTGTCGAGTTCGATTCCCATGGGAGGAAATGTAGGGGAGACCACCGACGTGCGGGTAGCCCCCGGCGCGCATCCCACCGTCAGACGGGTGACGTAGCATTCCTGCATGACCGCCGTCCTGCCCGTGCCCCGCGCCTCCGGGCCGGGCACGCCGCCGGATGCGGAGACCGTCTACCGGCCGGCGGAACGGCTCGACCTGCCGGGCACTCTCGGTCTCCTCGGTCGTGGTCCGTACGACCCGACCACGGTGTGGGACCTGCGCGGGATGTGGCGCACGTGGCGCACGCCCGCCGGGCCGGCGACCCTGCGCATCCAGCGTCCGGCAGCGGATGGCTCGGTCGGGGCGGCTGCGTGGGGCCCGGGAGCCGCGTGGGCCATCGAGGCGGTTCCCGCGCTGCTCGGCCATGGTGACGACTGGTCGGAGCTCGACGTGGACGGCCATCCTCTGCTCCGTGACAGCCGCCGCCGGAACCCGGGCCTGCGGCTGGCCCGCACCGGAAGGATGCTCGAAGCGCTGATCCCGGCGATCATCGAGCAGCGGGTGACGAGCCTGGAGGCGTACCGCTCGTGGGCGCGGCTGCTGCGCTGGTACGGCGAGCCCGCTCCCGGACCGGCGCCCGAGGGGATGCGGGTCACCCCGACTCTTCAGCAGTGGCGCGGCATCCAGTCGTGGGAGTGGCATCGCGCAGGGGTCGATCCACGCCGGGCACGCGCCGTGCAGGCGGTGCTCGCGGTCGCGCCGTCGCTGGAGCGGGCGGTCGAGGGCGCCGAGACGCTCTCCGCCGCTGAGTCGGCGCTGCAGACGATTCCCGGGGTCGGGTTGTGGACGGCCGCCGAGACCCTGCAGCGCTCCCACGCGCATCCTGATCTCGTCAGCGTCGGCGACTACCATCTGGCCCACCAGGTGGGCGAGGCGCTGACCGGCCGCCGGGTCGACGACGACGGGATGCTCGAGCTGCTGGAGCCCTGGGCGGGTCACCAGCAGCGCGTGGTGCGGCTCATCTTCGCGAGCGGGTTCCGGTTCCAGCGGCGGGGCCCGCGGATGTCGGTGCAGGACCACCGCTGGCACTGAGAAGGTCAGCTGCCTCCCGCGGACCGGGCAGCAGCGGTCTCGGACCGCAGGTCACGATCGAGCTCCCGGCACAGCGTCCGGTAGTGCTCCGTCATCGCCGGGACATAGTTGCTCCACTCGGGGAGCGGCTTGTGGTCGTGCGCGGCGACGAGCCGGTCGAGGTAGTAGTCCCAGCGCGGGCCGGCGTCGGCCTCCTCCACGACCGAGCGCAGGCGTCGTCCGACGGTCACCGTGGTGTGCCCGCTCGACTCGGTCAGGTGGGCGAACATCCGGTGCGACGATCCGGCGGGCCCGACGTCGGCATGCAGCCGATGCGGGGCAGCGCACTCCATCACCGTGACGTCCTGCCACTCGGCCTCGCCACCGTCGGCCGTGAGCCGGAACTTCACCGCCCCGGTCGCGCCCGAACCGGTGAACTCGCCCAGCCATTCGGCGAGCCTCGGCGACCGGCCGAAGTAGGTCCAGACCTGTTCGATCGGCGCTTTGAACATCCGGTCCAGGACGAGGTAGACCCCGTCATCCTTGCGGACCAGTCGCTCCTGTCGGCTGCGGCATCATCGTGCACCTCCGTCGGCTCAACCTCTGGTGATGCTCACACTAGTCATGCCGCCGCCGAATCGGCAGAGGGATGCTTCGGATGCTTTCAGCCTTCCAGCACGGCCATGGCCGCATTGTGGCCGCCGAGCCCGCTGACGGCACCGCCGCGGCGGGCCCCGGAGCCGCAGAGCAGGATGCGCGGATGACGCGTCGCGACGCCCCAGCGCTCGGCCGGTGTGGCGAGCGGTTCGTCGTCCTCGGCGAACGGCCACGAGAGCGGGCCGTGGAAGATGTTGCCGCCAGGCATGTTGAGCGCCTGCTCGAGGTCGCGCGTCGTCTTGGTCTCGATGCACGGCCGGCCGTCGGCATCCGTCAGCAGGAGGCTCTCGACAGGCTCGGCGAGGACCGAGTCGAGGGACGCGAGCACCGCATCCTGAAGCCGCTGCCGCGTCGCGTCGTTGTTCTCGTCGGTGAGCCAGCGGTCGGGCGTGTGCAGGCCGAACACGGTGATCGTCTGCGCGCCGGACTGGGCCAGCTCGGGGTCGAGGATGCTCGGGTCCGCCAGGGTGTGGCAGTAGATCTCGCACGGGAGCAGTTCGGGCATGACACCGCGGGTCATGCCCGAGTACGCGTCCTCCAGCTGGCGGTAGGTCTCGTTGATGTGGAAGGTGCCGCCGAAGGCCGCAGCCGGGTCGATGGCGTCGTCGCGCAGACGGGGCAGGCGCTCCAGCAGCAGGTTCACCTTGACCTGGGCGCCTTCGGCCCTCGGGCGCGGCGGCTCGGGCGATTCGCCCAGCAGGCCGTCGAGCACATCCGGCGCGACGTTGACGAGCACGGTCGATCCCTCGACCCGTCGCTCGTGGCCGTTCCGGATGTACTCCACGGTCCCGTCCGGGTCGATACGGGTGACCTCGGCGCCGGTGACGATCCGGGCGCCGGCCTCGCGCGCGACGCGGGCGAGCTCGCCGGTGACCGCGCCCATGCCGCCGACAGGGACGTCCCATTCGCCGGTGCCCTGGCCGATCACGTGATAGAGGAAGCAGCGGTTCTGCGCGAGGAGACGGGTCGGAGACGCTGGCGAAGGTGCCGATCAGGGCGTCCGTCGCGACGACGCCGCGCACGAGGTCGCTCTGCACCCGCGACTCGATGAACTCGCCGATCGGGCGTTCGATCAGCGCATTCCACAGCTCCTCGTCCCCGACGAGGGCCTTCGCCTCGGAGCGCGTGAGCAGCGGCTCGGTGACGGTCGGCCAGAGGGCGCGTGCCAGCTCGCCGGTGCTGCGGTAGACGGAGTCGAACCCTTCCGCGTCGTCGGTCGCGCCGATGCGGGCGAAGGATGCGGCCGTCGCGGTCTCGTCGGTGTTGTCGATCAGGAGTCCGGCGCCGTCCGGGTCCCCGGGGACCGGCGTATAGGAGGAGTAGCGGCGGCGGGCCAGCTGGATGTGCAGGCCCAGGTCGTCGATGATGCGCTGCGGGAGGAGGCTCACCAGGTAGGAGTAGCGCGAGAGACGCGCCTCGACGCCGGCGAACGCCTGCGCGCTGACGGCCGCGCCGCCGACGTCGTCGAGCCGCTCGAGCAGGATGACGGACTTGCCGGCGCGGGCGAGGTAGGCGGCGGCGGTGAGCCCGTTGTGGCCGCCCCCGACGATCACGATGTCGTGCGTCGCGGCTGGGTTCGAGGGAGCGGTCGATCATGTCCACGACTCTAGCCGCGGAGCAGTTATCCACATGTTCAGGTCGCTTCCGCGGCTCCCCAGCGCCGGGTAATAGTGTCGTCAGCATGGTCGATGCAACAGACGGAGCCGAGGCGCGTCCGGCTGCGATCGCTCACGAGGCGGTCCAGCTGGTGCAGCAGTGGCTCGCCGAGAGTGCCCGGGCGGCCGGCGGCCCTGAGGCGCGTCAGGATCCCGCCGCAGAACGGCTCGCGGGCGTTCTCAGCGATCCCGACGGACTGGAGTTCGCCGTCGGGTTCGTCGACGGCGTCGCCCGCCCGCAAGACCTCTTCGTCGCCGGCTACAACCTGCAGCGCGTGGCCCGGCGCATCCCGCGGTTCCTGCCCTGGTACCTGCGCTTCGCCATCTGGCTGGGTGGCGTGTTCGGGCCGGTGCTGCCGTGGATCGTCATCCCCATCGCACGGCGGGTGCTGCGCAACTATGGTCGGCCACCTCGTCGTCGATGCGACCCCTGAGAAGCTCGGCCCGGCGATCGCCGACCTGCGGTCCTCCGGCGACGCCGACGGCCCTGGCGCGCGGCTCAACCTCAACCTGCTGGGCGAAGCGGTGCTCGGCGAGAAGGAGGCGCTGCGGCGTTTCCAGGGCACGCGGACCCTCCTCGGGCGGGACGACGTGGACTACGTCTCGATCAAGGTCTCCTCGATCGCCTCGCAGTTGTCCATGTGGGCGTTCGACGAAACGGTCGAGCGCGTCGTCGAACGGCTGACCCCCTGTACGAGCTCGCCGCCGCATCCCCGACGCCGAAGTTCATCAACCTCGACATGGAGGAGTACCGCGATCTCGACCTGACGATGGCCGTGTTCACGACCATCCTGAGCAAGCCGCAGTTCCTCGGGCTCGAGGCGGGGATCGTGCTCCAGGCGTATCTGCCCGACGCGCTCGACGCTCTGCAGACCCTGACGGAGTGGGCGACGCAGCGACGTGTCCAGGGCGGTGCCCCGATCAAGGTCCGGCGTGGTGAAAGGCGCCAACCTGGCGATGGAGCGGGTGGATGCGACCATCCACGACTGGCCGCTGGCGACCTTCGGCAGCAAGCAGTCGACGGACGCCAACTACAAGCGGGTGCTCGACTGGGCTCTGACGCCGGAGCACGCGGACGCCGTCAAGATCGGCGTTGCCGGCCACAACCTCTTCGACATCGCGTACGCGTGGCTGCTCGCCTCGCGGCGCGGCGTGACGGAGAGGATCGACTTCGAGATGCTGCTCGGCATGGCGACCGCCCAGGCGGAGGTCGTCACGCCGAACGGTCGGGCCGCTCGTGCTCTACACGCCCGTGGTCGACCCGCGCGAGTTCGACGTGGCCATCTCCTATCTGATCCGGCGGCTCGAAGAGAACGCCAGCACCGAGAACTTCATGTCCGCGGTCTTCCGGCTCGGGTCCGATCCGGGGCTGTTCGAGCAGGAGAAGCGAGCGATTCCTCGGGTCGGTCGCCGAGCTGGAGGCTCAGGCCGGGCCCCGAGGTGCCGCACCGCTGCCGAACCGCCGGCAGGATCGAACGCGCAGGAGTGGGAGGTGACGACTGCGCCGTCGTTCACGCGTGCTCCGGCTCCGGAGACGGTGACACCGGAGGAGCAGGGACTGACCAGCGTGGTGCTGGGCCTGACGCGTGGCTCCGGCGGCATCGAGCTTCCGTCGCCCGTGCAAGCGCCGCCCGCGGCCGAGCAGACGGACGGCTTCCACAACGCGCCCGATACGGATCCGTCGCGTGCGGCGAACCGCGCCTGGGGCCGGCGGATCCTCGCGCGGGCCGCGTCGTCCGTGCTCGGCGAGGACACCGTCGCGGCGGCCGTCGTCCAGGAGAGCGAGCGACTCGACCGGATCATGCGGATGGTCGCGGAGGCGGGCGCCGGATGGGGGCGGAGGACCGGCCAGGAGCGCGCAGCGCTGGTCGATCGCGCCGCGCACGCGCTGGAAGCCAACCGGGATCGGCTGATCGAGGTCATGGCGGCGGAGACGGGGAAGACCATCGCCGAGGCCGATCCCGAGGTCAGCGAGGCGGTGGACTTCGCCCGCTACTACGCCACGCGAGCGCGAGAGCTCGACATGGTGCAGGGGGCGAGATTCGTTCCCTCGGCGCTGACCGTCGTGGCACCGCCGTGGAACTTCCCGGTCGCGATCCCTGCAGGCTCGGTGCTGGCGGCGCTCGCCGCGGGCAGCGGCGTGATCATCAAGCCGGCGCCTCAGGCGCGACGGTCCGCAGCCGTGATGGTGGAGGCACTCTGGGAGGCCGGTTTCCCGCGCGAGCTGCTGGCGCTGGTCGACGTGGCGGAGAACGAGCTCGGCCAGCAGCTCATCGCCGACCCACGGGTCGACCGGGTGATCCTCACGGGCGCCTACGAGACCGCGCGGCTGTTCCGCTCGTGGCGGCCCGACCTGCCGCTCCTTGCGGAGACCAGCGGCAAGAACGCGATCGTCGTCACGCCGAGCGCCGACTACGACCTCGCCGTGTCCGACATCGTGAAGAGGCAGCTTCGGTCACGCCGGGCAGAAGTGCTCGGCGGCGAGTCTGGTGATCCTCGTCGGGTCGGTCGCGAAGTCGGAGCGGTTCCGCAACCAGCTGATCGATGCGACGACCAGCCTGCGCGTCGGCTTCCCGTACGACCCCGTCAGCCAGATGGGACCGCTCATCGAGCCGGCGTCGGGCAAGCTGCGGCATGCGCTCACCACGCTCGGAACAGGGGAGGAGTGGCTCGTCGAGCCCAGGCAGCTCGACAGCTCGGGCCGGCTGTGGTCGCCCGGGATCCGGACCGGCGTGCAGCCGGGGTCCTACTTCCACCTGACGGAGTTCTTCGGTCCCGTCCTCGGGATCATGACCGCACGCGATCTCGATGAGGCGATCCGGTTGCAGAACGCCGTCGAGTACGGCTCTGACGGCGGGGCTCCACTCCTCGATTCGGAGGAGCTCGCGCACTGGATCGACACCGTCGAGGCCGGCAACCTCTACGTCAACCGAGGCATCACCGGCGCCATCGTGCGGCGGCAGCCGTTCGGCGGCTGGAAGCGCTCGTCGGTCGGCGCCGGGGCCAAAGCGGGCGGCCCCAACTACCTGATCGGTCTCGGCCGCTGGGTGCCCGAGGCGGGGAACGCCAGCTCCAGCCTCCATCTCCGCGGGCTCGAGCCCCGGGTCTCCGACCTCATCGAGTCCGGCCAGTCGTCGATGGACTACCCCTCGTTCGACCTGGTGCGGCGCTCGGCGCTCAGCGACGCCATCGCGGTCGCCAACGAATACCACCGGGTGAAAGACGTATCGGCCCTCGGCGTGGAGCGCAACCTGTTCCGCTACCGGCCGGTGCCCGTCGCGATCCGGCTGTCGGAGGGCAGTTCGCTGCCCGAGCTCCTCCGGGTCATGGCCGCGGCGACCGTCGCCCGTTCGCCCTTCACGGTCAGCACTCCGGCGAAACTGCCCAAGGCCACGCTCGCGCTCCTCCGGGAGCGGGAGGTGGAGGTCGTCGTGGAGTCCGACGCGCACTGGCTGTCCCGTGTGCGCGGACGGCGGATCGGCGCCCACCGCATCCGCCTGATCGGCGGCGATCCTGCGGCCCTCGCCGCGGCGCTCGGGGGAAGTCCCGACGTGGCGGTGTACGACGGTCCCGTCACGCCGTCCGGCCGGGTGGAGGTGCTGACGTTCCTGCGCGAGCAGGCCATCTCGATCACCAATCACCGGTTCGGCAACCCGACCACGCTGTCCGACGGCGTGATCTGAGCACGCGTAGTGTGACACCATGACGACCTCGATCCCTCCCTCCCGCTCGCCGGCGGCGGACGCATCCCGCAGATCGGGCTCGGCACCTGGCCCCTCGACGACGCCGAAGTGCAGCGCGCGGTCGTGGCCGCGGCGGAGCTCGGTTACCGGCACATCGACACGGCGGTGAAGTACGCCAACGAGGTGGGGGTCGGCCGCGAAGCTCGCCGCGAGCGGCGTCCTCGGGAGGAGTGGTTCGTCACGACCAAGCTCGACGGCCTCTACCAGGGCGGTGATCGCGCGGTGCCGGGGCTCGACGACAGCCTCCAGCGCCTGGGGCTCGACTACGTCGACCTTCTGCTCATCCACTGGCCGCTGCCGCAGCGCGATCAGTACGTGTCGACGTGGGAGACGTTCATCCGCCTGCGCGAGGCGGGCAAGGCGCGCGCCATCGGCGTCTCCAACTTCAAGCCGGCTCACATCAATCGGCTGATCGCCGAGACGGGCGTCGTGCCCGCGGTCAACCAGATCCAGCTCAGCCCGGCGATTCAGCGCCGCGAGCAACGGGCCTACGACAGCGAGCACGGCATCGTCACCGAGTCGTGGAGCCCGATCGGCGGCACGGGAGACCTGCTCCAGGCGCCCGTGCTCAACGAGCTCGCCGAGAAGCACGGGCGCACGGCCGGCCAGGATCGTCCTGCGCTGGCACGTCCAGAACGGGTTGGTCGCCATCCCTAAGTCGCGGAACCCCGAGCGCACTGGCGCAGAATCTGGCCGTGTTCGACTTCGAGCTCGACGCCGACGACCTCGCCCGGCTGGACAGCCTCGACGAAGGCCCGGACGCCGGAGTCGACTCCGACCGCACCGGGCACTGAGCCGAGGCTCCCCCGCGCTCAGTCGCGGCGGATCGGCAGCGTGACGGTGACCGTCAGTCCCGACGGCTCCCCGTTCGCCAGCACCACGTGGCCGCCGGCCGCATCCGCGAGTGCGCCGACGATCGCGAGGCCCAGCCCGCCGCCCGACTGGCCCGTGCGCGAGCCGTCCGCGCGCGTGAAGCGGTCCAACGCCACGGGGATGAACTCCTGCGGCATGCCCGGCCCCGAGTCGCGCACCGTCAGGATGACGGACTCCTCGCCGTCCGGGCCCGCACCGAGGGCGAGAGACGCCGTGACCGTCGCCTCCGGATGATCACCCGCCGAGCGGATCGCCGTGATCGCGTTGCCGAGCAGGTTGTCCAGGATGCGGGCGAAATCCGTCGGCGACAGCGCGACCCGCGCGCCCGCGTCGGGCCGGCGGCGCGGGTCGTACTCGAAGTCCACCGAGATCCCTGCGGCGTCGTCGTCGCTGCTGACCAGCAGCCGGGCGCGGTCGATGGCGTCCGTCAGCTCGTCGACGAGGGTGCGCCAGTCGATACGGCCGCTTGATGGACCCGCCTCGATGCGCGACAGCTCCAGCAGGTTGTTCGCCAGCTGCGCCAGCCGGATCGCGGTGGAATGCGACGAGCGGATATCGAGCAGCAGCGCATCTGGATCGCCCGCATCCAACTCCGGCCAGTTCGAGCTGACCGCGGAGGACCGCGAGCGGTGTCCGCAGCTCGTGGCTCGCGTCCGACACCATCTGCCGCTCCCGGTCGGCGGAGGCGCGAAGCCGCAGGATCAGGTCGTTCAGCGTCGTGGCGAGCTCGGACAACTCATCCTGGGCGGGCCCGACAGGCAGCAGCCCGGCCTCGTCCGGGGTCGAGGCGGCGATCCGGTCGGCCTGCTCCCGCATGCGGCTCACCGGCCGCAGGGCGGTCCGCGCCAGCAGCCAGTGAGGCGGCCCCGAACGCGAAGATCAGCACACCGGCGCCGATCAGCAGTGCGGCGGTCAGCCGGTCGAGCAGCAGCGCTGTCGTCTCCTCGTTGCGGGCAGCCACCACGTGCATGACGCCGTCCGAGGTGGTGACGCTCCGGCTGAGCACCAGGTAGTGCTCGTCGCCGACCTGCACATCCCGCGCCTGCCCGCCCTGGCCGACCAAGGTCTCCATGCGGTCCTCGAGCCCCTCCGGCATCGTGGAGGCGAGGATGGTGCCGTCCGCCGACACGATCGCCAGCTCCTGGCCGCCCCCCGGCAGGTCGAAGGGCCCCGACGGCTTGCTCGTCAGGCCCTCCGCGGGTGCCGACACGTCATTGTTGAGCAAGGTCAGCGTGGCGTTGTGCAGGATGGACGACACCCCGATGCGGATGATGACCACGGCCACGAGGGCGAACAGGGCGGCGACGACCAGGCTGCCGATCGTGATCCGCGCCGTGATCGACAGGCGCCGCAGCCGGTTCACGGCGTGGAGGCTGCGTTGCGCGCATCCAGCCGGTAGCCCCGGCCGCGCTCCGTCACGATGGAAAGGCCTGCTCCGGCGGCGTCGAGCTTCTTCCGCAGGTACGACACGTACTGGTCGATCACGTTGGTCCCGATGTTCTCGGTGGTGCCCCACACGGACTCGAGGATGTCCGACCGCGACAGCGTCTTGTCCGGGTTGGTGGCGAACAGCCGCAGCAGTGTGAACTCGCGCCGGCTGAGCGGCATCTCGTGCCCGGCGACGAGCGCCTGGTGCTCGTGCGAGTCGATGGTGAGCCGGCCAACCGTCACCTGCGGCCGCATCCCGGTCGGCTCGCGCCGCAGCAGCGCACGCACGCGGGCGGCCAGCTCTGCGAAGGCGAACGGCTTCGTCAGGTAGTCGTCGGCGCCGGAGTCGAGCCCGTGCACGCGGTCCTCGATGGCGTCCCGCGCGGTCAGCAGCAGGATCGGCATCGAGTTGTTCGCCTCGCGGACGTGGCGGCACAGCTCGAAACCGCTCATGCCCGGGAGCATCACGTCGATCGCGGCGGCGGAGTAGGTGTCGCTGCGGAGCGCGATCAGCGCATCCACACCATTCGTGACGAGCGTGACGTCGTAGCCCTCGGCCGCGAGTCCACGCTGCACGAGGCCTCCCATGTCCGGATCGTCTTCGACTACGAGGAGCTTCATGCGCCCATCGTGCCACTCTTGGCCGTGTCCGTGCTCGGATGCCGTCCCGCCGCGGCCCGCGCCCGCTGAACGTTCTCGCAGGCGACGCCCCGTCGCTCGCGGCGATCGGCCACGACGCTCAGGCGCTTCCCCGGTTGATGAGGCGCGAGAGCACGATCGCGCTGCGGGTGTGGTCGACGTTCGGCGCGAGGCGCACCTTCTCGAGGGCCGCCTCGAGGCTGGGGATGTCGCGCGAGCGGATGTGGACGATGGCGTCGGCGCTGCCCGTGACGGTTCCCGCGTCCACCACCTCGGGCACGGCCGAGAGGATGCGGAGCAGCTCCTCGGGCGACACGGTACCGCGGCAGAACAGCTCGACGTAGGCCTCCGTGCTCATGCCGTCGATCGCCGGATCGACCTGGATGGTGAACCCGCGGATCACCCCGTCGGCCACCAGCCGGTCCACGCGCCGCTTCACGGCCGACGCCGAGAGCCCGACGACGGATCCGATGTCGCCGTAGCCGGCCCGTGCGTTCTGACGCAGGAGGTCGAGAATGCTGCGATCGAGGTTGTCCACGGGCTGAGTTTATGGTGAATCGTTGCGTCTACGTAGCGGATGCGGTCGAATCGTGCGCGCCATGCCGCGTTGTAGGCGTGCGGCGCGGGTGGGACCATGGGCGCCATGAGCGAAACGGATACCGCCCCGGCTCGTCGTGACGACGCGAGCCGCGGCTTCTTCGGCCAGCCGCGCGCGCTGGCCAACATCTTCGGCGTGGAGATGTGGGAGCGGTTCTCCTTCTACGGCATGCAGGGCATCCTGCTCATCTACCTGTACTACTCGGCCGAGAAGGGCGGCCTCGGCATCGACCAGGCGACCGCCGCCGGTGTGGTCGGGGCGTACGGCGGCGCGGTGTACCTGTCGACCATTCTCGGGGCGTGGCTCGCCGACCGCGTCTTCGGCTCCGAGCGGGTGCTGTTCTCGAGCGCCGTCGTCATCATGGCCGGCCACATCTCCTCGCCCTCATCCCGGGCGTCGCGGGGGTCCTCGTCGGTCTGCTCTTCGTCGCCCTCGGCAGCGGCGGCCTGAAGGCGAACGCCACCCGCATCGTCGGCACGCTCTACGAGGAGAAGGATCCGCGGCGCGACGCGGGCTTCTCGCTGTTCTACCTCGGCATCAACCTGGGCGCCTTCTTCGGGCCGCTGCTGACCGGCCTGCTGCAGACCACCCTCGGCTTCCACTGGGGCTTCGGCCTCGCCGCGGTCGGGATGGCGATCGGGCTCATCCAGTACTCCCTCGGCCGCAAGCGGCTTCCGGGCGCATCCCGGCTGGCGCCCAACCCGCTGGAGCGCTCGCGCTACCCGCTCGTGATCGGCATCGGGGTCGCGGCGCTGGCCGTCATCGTGGTGCTCGTGCTGACCGGCGTGGTCAACGCCTCGAACCTCGCGCTGTGGGTCATCGGCGTCACGATCGTGGCGGCCATCGCATACTTCGCGGTCATCCTGACCTCCCGCCTGGTGAGCGGCGAGGAGCGCAGCAGGATCGTGGCCTTCATCCCCTCTTCATCACCAACGCGGCCTTCTGGTCGCTCTACCAGCAGCAGTTCACCGTCGTCACGATCTACTCGGACAAGCTGACTCGACCGCAATCTCTTCGGGTGGGAGTTCCCGGTGTCGTGGGTGCAGTCGATCAACCTGATCTTCATCATCGTGCTGTCGGGGGTCTTCGCCGCGATCTGGACGAAGTGGGGCGCCAAGCAGCCGTCGGCGCCGATCAAGTTCTCGGCGGGGACCATCCTGATGGGCGTCGCGTTCTTCCTCTTCCTGTTCTGGTCGGGGGCGGCGCCAACAGCACGCCGTTGCTGGCGATGGTCGGCATCCTGTTCGTCTTCACGATCGCGGAGCTGCTGATCTCACCGCCCGGGCTGTCGGTGACGACGAAGCTGGCGCCGCGGAAGTTCCAGGCGCAGATGGTGGCGCTGTACTTCCTGTCGGTGGCGCTCGGGGACGGCGATGGCCGGTCAGCTGGCGAAGCTGTACTCGCCCGGGAGCGAGGCGGTCTGCTGCTCCTTCATCGGCGGTGTGGCGATCGTGATCGGCATCCTTCTCGCGGTGATCAGCCCGTGGGTGCTGGGAGGATGATGCGCGGCGTCCGCGGAACCGGCCCGCTCGCCCCGACCCGCTGGAACTGGGCCCCCTGGCGTGCTGGGCCGATGGCGGAGATTCTCGCGGTGTGCCGGGTGGAGCAGCTCCTCCACGACTCGGGGACGATCGGCGTGACGGGCCACCAGGGACGAGCGGCCCGTCGCGCGGCGGCTGCGCGTGCGTCCGCCGGGACTCCACGGCGACGTGCAGGCGGACCGCAAGCACCACGGCGGCGCCTCGAAGGCGGTCTACGCCTATGCGGACGAGGACGCTGGCAGTTCTGCGTGGAGCGGCTCGGCCGGCGCTATCCCGCCGGGCCTGTTCGGCGAGAACCTGCGGACGGCCGGGGTCGACGTGAACGGAGCCGAGATCGGGGAGCGCTGGGCGATCGGCGACGAGCTGGTGCTGGAGGTGACCTCGCCCCCGCACACCGTGCGCGACGTTCCAGCGGAGGATGCGCGAGCCTCAGTGGGCGAAGCGCTTCGACGGAGGAGGGGCGGACGGGCGCGCGCACTTCTCGGTCGTGAAGTCGGGGAGCGGCCGGGGCCGGCGATCCCGGTCCGCGCGGGTCTCCGTCCGGGGCCACGGCGTGACGATCGCGCCGTGGTTCACGGGCGCGGATGCGCGACAGGCGGATGCGGCCGGAGGCGGCGGAGGCGGCCGGCTCCAGTCGCGTTGGCGCGCGAGATGGCATGAGCTCGATCGCCTCGGTGCGCAAACGGCATTTACTTCGTTGTTGACGAGCGGAACTTGCAAAGAGCAAGCTAGGCGCATTGGAACCGCTCACCTCACCCGTTTGGTGCACAGCCGTGTCAGCCTGGGCGATCTTCGTGAACTTCACGACGAACGACCTCGACCGCTCGAAGGCCTTCTACGAGGCCCTCGGCTACAGGACCAACCCGCTGTTCACCGACGAGAACGCCGCCTGCGTCGTGCTCAGCGACACGATCTACTTCATGGTGCAGGACGCGCGACTTCGTACGCCACCTTCACCGACAAGGAGATCATCGACCCGCGCACCCAGGCCGGAGCCTCCATCGCCCTCAGCCAGGACTCGCGCGAAGACGTGGATGCCATCATCGCCAAGGGCCTCGAGGCCGGCGGCTCGGAGCCGCGCCTCGGCGGTGACCACGGCTCGGCGTACTCCCGCGACCTGGAGGACCCGGACGGCAATGTCCTGTCCTTCCTCTACATGGCTCCCGCAAGCCGCAGAGAAGGCAGCCCGGATGCGGCGTGCATGGCCGAGCAGAAGCCGGCGCACCGGCTCAGGGCTGACGACCGGATGGGCCAGCGACGCGCCCCGCGCGGGTTCGGTCAGTACGGCGGCGTCGCGCGCGGCGGTCGAGCGGGTCGGCGAACGGTGGGCCTCGCCTCATCGTCCGCGACCTGCTCGCCGGCGCCCGCCGCTACAGCGACCTCAAGGCCGGGCCGCCGCGCATCCCCACCAACATCCTCAGCGACCGGCTCACCAAGGTGAGCCGCAGCAGGCCGGCGTGATCCGGCGCACGTCCCGACGGCGCGCGGCGGGCACGAGCTCACCACCACGGTCGGGGCGCGAGCTCGAGCCGGTCGTGCTCGCACCCGAGCGCTGGTGGTGGGCGCTGCCGGAGGAGGTGCGGCCGAGGGGGACGTGCTCACGGCCGACGCGCTGGCGGTGATCGCCGACGGTGGCCTTCCGGGCGACCGGAGCGCCGAGGGCCTGCCGGTCACGGAGTACGTGCCTTCACGTCGGCGAGACGTCCGTGGAGCGCCATCGTCGACGGGAGGGCGCTGGACGTGATGGATGTGGGTCCTGGCACCGCCTTGCCGCAGCCCCAGCGTCGCGTCGCCCACGAGACGCCGGTGGATGTGCTCTGCGAGTTCGGGGTCGCCCGCGAGGACCTGGGCGGCCTGGCTCGCCGGCGGGATCGTCGCGGTGCGGGTGCTCGCCGGCCGGGACGAGCTTGCCGAGCCCGGTTCCGAACGCACGTTCCACCTGAGCGATCGCTGCGCCCGGGGCGGACGAGGCGCCCGCCGCTTCCTGTCGCCTGAGGCGCATCGCGTCGCGGCTGGCGATGCGCCGGCGACTCAGCAGGTACAGATCGCTGAATCGGGAACTGCGGGCCGAACTCGCAGCGACTTCGCCGCCGTCGCCGAAGAGCGCCATTTCACCCGCGCCGCGAGCTGCTGCGGGATCTCGCAGGCCGGGGCTCAGCGCATCCATCTCGGCTGGCTCGAGCAGGAGAGCCTCGGCACGTCGCTCTTCGCGCGCAGCACCCGCCGCGTCGAGCTGACGGGTGGCCGGGCAGGCGCTCCTGGGCTCGACTCCGTCCGAACGCTGGCGAGCGCCGCCGCCGCGGCGGGATGCGGTCGCGGCGGTCCGCGGGTCAAGCTGCGCGGGCGGCTGACGTGATCGGCGCCGAGCCGTTCCCGATCCGTCGACCTGCCGGCCGAACTTGCGGGGTTCCTGCACGGCCAACCCGGGCGTGGAGGTCCTCCGGCTCCGCTGGCCTCGGGCCTGCGAGGAGCTGGTGGATGACGTCGCAGGCGGACGAGCGGCAGCGCGTCGCCCTCGTCGTCGACACCGGCCACGCTCCCGCGGGCGTGCGGTTCCGCCGCTTGAGCACGCAGGACATGCGTGGCGGCTCCGCCGCCCGCAGCACCATTTCGCGGCCGAGGAGAGCATCCCGCTGGAGAGTCTCGCGCGGGGAGCCGCTGGTCGGCTTCCAGGAGGGATGGGGCGCCCAGGCGACTCCGGCGGCGCGTTCGCGGCGGCCGGGTCCGGACTACCGGGCGGCGATGGAGGTCAACGACGTCCATCCGCTGCTCGACCTGGTCGGATACAACCTCGGTGTCGCCGTGGTCCCGGCCAGTTTCGCCCTGAAGCGGCCGGACGCCCTCCGGGCGGTGCGCCTGCAGGGAGCCCCGGCCTGGACCGTCGCCGTCGCGGTCGCCGACCAGCCGAGCCCTGCCGCCGCCGTGTCCTCGCCCAGCTCGAGCCCGCCCCGGCCCCGCGCCCGCCGCGTCGCTCGCCGCCCCAGCGAAGAATTCCTGAGCGTTCGCGGCGCAGGGCGCGTCGACCCGAACAGCTCAGGAACAGATGGCGTGGGTCAGGCGGCGTTGAGGGCGGAGAGCTCCTCGGGGTCAGCTCCACGTCGACGGCCGTGACCGAGTCGCGGATGGTCTCCGGCCGCGATGAGCCGGATCGGGATGACGTGCGGGTTCTGCGCCAGGTGCCACGCGAGCGCGGCGACCTGGGGGCTGATCCCGCGGGCGTCCGCCACATCCTTGAACGGCTCGAACCGGCTGCCGAGGTCGCCGGCCGAGGTGATGCCGCCGAGCGGACTCCATGGCAGGGAAGGCGATGCCGAGCTCGTCGGCGAGGCGCAGCTCCGGCTCGCTGGAGCGGAGCGCGGGCGAGAACTGGTTCTGGACCGACACCAGCCGGCCGCCGAGGATGCTCGTTCGCCTCCCGGATCTGCTCCGGGTTCGCGTTCGAGATGCCCGCCATGCGGATCACGCCGTCGTCGAGGAGGTCGCGGATGGCGCCCACCGAGTCGGCATAGGGCCACCTCGGGATCGGGCCGGTGGAGCTGATACAGCGCCGATCGCGTCGCCGCCCAGACGGCGCAGCGAGCACTCCTTCGCGGCCTGCTTGAGGTACTCCGGGCCGGCCGTTCTGCGTCCATGAGCCGTCGCCCGGACGCAGGTGACCGCGCCTTGGTCGCGACGAGCACGGTGGAGGCGTCCCCGCTCCAGGAGCGCAGCGCCTCCGCGATGAGCTCCTCGTTAGTGGCTCGACCTCGTCCGCGTGCAGGTGGTACGCGTCCGCGGTGTCGATGAAGGTGATGCCCTCATCCAACGCGGCGTGGATGGTCCTGATCGAGCGCTCGCGGTCCGGTCGTCCCTCGATGGACATGGGCATGCCGCCCAGGCCGATGGCCGAGACCTGGACGTCTCCGATGGTGCGTGTCTTCACTGCGTCTCTTCCGTTCTGTTGCTGCCCAGGGTCACCAGGCGTAGTCCTCGGGGGCCGGCTTGTGGCCCGGGAAGATCTCGTCGATCCGTGCGAGGGCGGCCTCGTCGAGATGGATGTCGAGCGCGCGCAGGCCGCCCGTCGAGCTGCTCCTGCGTGCGCGGGTCCGATGATCGCCGGCTCGGCCACCGGGACGGGTGAGCAGCCACGCCAGTGCCAGGTCGCCCGGCTCGTGGCCCAGCTCTTCGGCGAAGGCTTCGTAGGCCTCGATGGCGTCGCGGTGCTTCTCCAGCGTCTCCGCCGCGCGGCCCTCCAGCCGCCGCTTGCCCTCGTTCTGCTTGCGGACGACGCCGCCGAGCAGGCCGCCCTGCAGGGGAGACCAGGCGATGACGCCGAGGCCGTTCTCCTGTGCGGCGGGCAGCACCTCCAGCTCGATCTCGCCGGGTCAGGGAGGTTGTAGATCGACTGCTCGCTCGAGCCAGTCCGAGCAGGTTGCGCCGGCGGGCCTCGGCCTGCGCCGTGGCGATGTGCCAGCCGGCGAAGTTGCTGGAGCGGCGTACGGAATCTTGCCCTGCGCGATCGCGGTCTCGATGCCCTGCCAGATCTCGTCCCACAGGGTGTCCCGGTCGATGTGGTGGAACTGGTAGATGTCGATGTAGTCCATCCTGCAGGCGCTTCAGGCTGGCGTCGAGCGCCCGGCGGATGTTCAGCGCCGACGAAGCGGCCCTCGCTTCGGCCAGTCGCCCATGTCGCCGTCAGAGCTTCGTGGCGAGCACCGTGCGCACGCGCCGCCTGCCGCCCTGCGCGAACCAGTTGCCGATGATCGTCTCGGTCGCGCCCTGCCCAGGTGCTGACCGTACGGCATTCGGCGGTGTCGAGCAGTAGTCGATGCCGGCGTCGTGCGCGGCGTCCATCGATCCGATGGGGAATCCTCCTCGGTGGTCCGGGTCCCGAAGTTCATCGTGCCGAGGACGAGGCGGTAGAACCTTCAGGCCCGGACCGGCCGCAGGTGATATGTACTCCATGGGCGCTGACTCAACGCCTGCGCCGAGTCAGTTGTCCAACAGGAGAAGTGGATGGGATTGCGCGGCCGGGGCGATCAATCCGGCGACCAGGCGTGCGGGACCAGCATCCCAGCATGCGAGGTCATCGAGAGCATCCACCGCCTCGACGATGGTGCGAGGGCGAACGCCTACCTGATCGAGGCCGACGATCGCGCACGGTCGTCGTGGACATGGGGGTCGCCTCCGGCGCCGACGGGCTCGTCGCCGAGCTGCGCGCGAGCGCGCATCCCCTGGATCGCGGATGTGGTGGTGACGCACTACGACCCGGATCACATCGGCTCCGGCGGCCGCTGTGCAGCGCGAGACGGGAGCCACCGTGTGGCTGGGAGCGGCGTGATCGGCGCATCGTGCGCGGCGAGGTCCCCACCCACGCGGACGCGCGCGCCTCATGCGCTGGATCAGCCGCCCGGGACGTGCGGACCTGCCTGGAGCTCACCGAGCTGCCCGACGACGCCGAGACCGAGATCGTGCCGGGGCTGGTCGTGATCCCGGCCCCGGGGCACACGCCGGGACATCACATCGTGCGCTGGCGCGGCGTCGCCTTCATCGGCGACGCCGGACTGGTGTCGAAGGGCCGGCTCGTGCACCTGCCGGGTCCGCTGATCTCGGATCGCGCTCAGGCGGACGCGACGCTCGCCGCGATCACGGCGCTGCGTCCGCGCCTGGTGCTCCCCGGGCACGGCCGCCCCGGCCGTCTCGACCGACCTGACCCCGCGGGCGGCTCGTAGATGTTATGTCTACGCTGCGCTAGCATGGGCTCATGATCGAGACCGCACCCTCACCCCACAGCATCACGGTGGGGCAATTGCGGCCAGAACCCGACGCCTATGCTCGACAAGGTGCAGGACGGGGAGACCTATATCATCACGAGCCACGGCCGTGCGATCGCTGACGTGGTCCCGCATGAGGGTTCGGGATGGGTCCCCGCCGATCGGGTGCGCGCACTTCCTGGCCGTTCCGGGCGATCTGGGATGGGCGGAAGAGATCCGCCAGCAGCGTGACGGCGCCGATCTTCGCAGCCCATGGGCATGAGGGTCGTACTCGACACGAACGTTCTCATCACGGGTGGCTTTACCGTTCCGGATGGCGTCACGGAGGTGGCGGTGTCGTCGATCAGCTTCGCTGAGATGGAGCAGGGGATCGTCCGCCCCGGGCTCGTCGGCGGCGACGGTCGCAGAACGGGCGACTCCACCTGCTTGAGCTTCGACGGGCGTTCGGGCGAGGGCTGGCTTTCGACGACCTCGCCGCGCAGTACTACGGCCGCATCGTGGAAGCCGTCTACGCGGCGGGGCGCAACCCGCGAGGGCGGATCGCCGACCTGATGATCGCTGCAGTGGCGCGCGCGAACGACGCCGCGGTCGTGACGCACAACGTCGACGACTTCGCCGGCCTCGGGCGCATCGTGCACGTGATCCGCGCCTGATCGACGGTTCGAGGCGCGCAGGGCGGCCTCGAGTTCGGGATCGGTCGGCTCCACGAGGTGGCGTCCGTCGGGGAAGACGACGACGGGGATGTTCGTGCGACCGCTGATCCGCTGGGCGCGGTCGGCCTCCTCCGGGCGTGCGACGAGGTCGATGTACTCGTAGTCGGCGCCGAGGCGGTCGAGGAGGGACTTCGAGCGGATGCAGTCGCGGCACCAGTCGGCGCCGAACACGGTGAGGCGGTCGAAGGTCGTGTCGGGGAGGTCATCGCTCCAGGCTAAGCGCTCCCGGCTGGGAGTCCGGCGGTGCCGTCGACGACCAGCGTGGCGCGCGGCCGCGAGGCTTCGATGACGAGGGCGTTGGCGCCGTCCACATCGCGCGCCCAGGCGGTCGCCGCCTTAACCGTCCGCCCGTGCCGCGTGTGCCGGTCGACGAGGCGCCGCATCCGCTCGTCCTCCGGCGTCGCCACGAACCAGCTCTCCGCGAGCAGCGGCGGGATGCGCGACCACGGGTCCTGGTCCACCAGCACGTAGTTGCCCTCGACGACGACCAGACGCGTCTTGGGCGGAACAGGGATGGATCCGGCGACGGGCTCGTCGACCGTCCGCTCGAAGGCCGGGGCGTAGACGACGTTCGCCGTCTCGACCAGCACCCGCTGCAGCAGGGCCACGAAGCCCCACCCGTCGAACGTGTCGATCGCACCCTTGCGATCGTGGCGGCCGAGCGCATCCAGAGTCGCGTTGGCCAGGTGGAAGCCGTCCATGGGCAGGTGCACCGCCGCCCCGGCGCCGCCGAGCTCGTTCACGCGATCGGCCACCGAGCGGGCGAGTGTGGTCTTGCCCGAGCCGGGGCTCCCTGCGATGCCGAGCAGGGCGCGACCCCCGCCCTCCGGGGCGAGGGCGAGCGCGCCTGCGCCAGTGCGGTCAGAGTCGGCGGTCATGCGATGGTCCCCGACCGGGTCGCGAAACCGCTGATGGCCTCCGCCATCCGCTCGGACGACTCCGGGCCGCCGTGGCCCTCGCCCTCCACCACGATCAGGCGGCTGTCAGGCCACGCGCGATGCAGCAGCCACGGGGTGATGACAGGCCCGCTCACGTCGTGCCGGCCATGGATGAGCACCGCCGGGATGTGCGCGAGTTCGCCGACGCGGTGGAGGATGGCCCGCTCACCGGGCAGGAACGCGTCGCTCGCCCGGTAGTGGGTCACCAGGGTCGCGAACACCTGCCGCTGCAGCGGGTCCTCGTGCAGCGGCCCGGGCACGAAGTGGGGATCCAGGGAGACGTGCGTCGACTCCCACGCGTCCCAGGCGTCGGCGGCTGCGGCCCGTTCCTCGAACGTCCCGGTCGCCAGCACCCGGGCGTACGCGTCGATCACACGCTCGCCGGGGCGCCTGCCCGGCAACGCGCTCGAGCGTCTCCACGCCTCGGGGAAGATGCGTCCCATCGTCTCGTCTCGGTGATCCAGGTCACCTCGTCGCGTCCGGTGGTCGTGACAGCGCCGGAGCACGATGGCTTCCACCCGATCGGGATGCTCCAGGAGCATACGCCAGCGCGAGCGTCGAGCCCCACGACCCGCCCGTGACGATCCAGCGGTCGATGCCGAGCTCCTCGCGCACCAGCTCGATGTCGGCGATGAGTGCGTCCGTCGTGTTCTCGGGAAGGCGATCCAGCGCATCCACCACCAGGGCGTGCTGCGACCGCACCCGCGCTGGTCGATGCCGACGAGACGGAAGGCGGCGGGGTCGTACCGCTTGCGGTAGTTCCCGGTGCCGAGGCCGGAACCCGGGCCGCCGTGGAGCCAGAGCGCGGGCACGCCTCCGGGATTGCCGCTCGTCTCCCAGTAGATGCTGTCGCCGCCGGGGTTGCGGACGTGGCCGCTCGCGTACGGTTCGGTCGCAGGAAACACCCCCGCACCGTATCGCACGAAGGTCAGGACGCGCGGGTCGCGGTCGCCTCGGCCTCTTCGAGTTCCTCGCGGGCGACCTCGCGCGGGGCGAGCACGAACCGCGGCCGCGTCCCGCCGAACCGCACCCGGAGGCCGCGGTACTTCACGAGGTAGAACACGCCGACCAGGGCGGCCGCGAAGCCGCTCGCGGCGCCGACGCCCATCGCCCAGCGGGGCCCGAACGTATCGGCGACCCAGCCGACGATGGGCGCACCGACGGGCGTTCCGCCCATGAAGATCGCCATGTAGATCGCCATGACGCGGCCGCGCAGCACCGGGTCGGTGGTCATCTGAACGGTTCCGTTCGCCGTGGTCATCAGGGTCTGCGACGAGATGCCGACAACGATGAGGGCCGCGGCGAAGAGCCAGTACGTCGGCATCACGGCGGCCAGGGCGCAGCCGAAACCGAAGAACGCCGCGCCCGCGAACAGCAGCGAGACCCGCGGGCGGTCCCGCCGGGCGGACAGCAGGGCGCCGACGACCGACCCGATGGCCATGATCGACGACAGGATGCCGTACTCGCCCGCGCCCTGGTGGAACACGCTCACGGACATGGTCGAGATGAAGATCGGGAAGTTCAGGCCGAAGGTGCCGATGAGGAACACCATGACGAGGATGACCATGATGTCGGGCCGCGTCCGCACGTAGCGGAAGCCGTCTACGAGGCCGCCGCGCGAGCGCTTCGGCCCGCTCCGCCCGGTACAGCTGCTCGCGCCGCAGCATGGCCAGCGACAGCAGCACCGCGCCGAACGTCGCCGCGTTGATGAGGAACACCCAGCCGGCGCCGATCGCGGCGGTGAGCAGTCCGGCGACCGCGGGCCCGACTGAGGCGGGCGACGTTGAACGAGGCGGAGTTCAGGGCGACCGCGTTCGACAGGTTCGGGCCGGCGACCAGCTCAGACACGAACGTCTGCCGTCGCCGGCGCGTCGAAGGCGGCGACGACGCCGAGGAGCAGGGCGAACAGGTAGACGTGCCACAACTGCACCGCACCGGTGACGGTGAGGATGCCGAGCCCGAGTCCCAGCGCCCCCATCGCGCCCTGCGTCATCATCAGCAGCCTGCGGCGGTCGAGCCGGTCGGCCGCCCATCCCGTCACCGGCAGCAGGAGCAGCTGCGGACCGAACTGCAGGGCCATCACGAAGCCGACGGCCGACGCGTTGTTGTGGGTGAGCTGGGTCAGGACGATCCAGTCCTGGGCCGTCCGCTGCATCCACGTTCCGACATTCGAGACGATCGCGCCGGCGGCCCAGATGCGGTAGTTGACCCCGGCGAGGGAGCGGAACATGGAACTCACGAGTCGGCGAGCTCCTGCATGATCTCGGCGGCGGCTGCCAGGGTCGCCCGCTGCTCGGGGCTCAGCGTGCGAACGCGCTGCTGCAGCCAGGCGTCGCGGCGCTCGCGCGTGACGGTCACCAGCTCGATCCCGCGGTCGGTGGGCACGACGACCACCTTGCGACCGTCGGCGGCGTCGGCGGTGCGCTCGACGTAGCCCGCCGCCTCCAGGCGGTTGACGGCGCGGTTCATCGACGGCGGCTTGACCCGTTCGAACTCGCTGAGGCGCCCGATCGTCCCGGAGCCCTCGCTGACGAGGTACGCCAGCGTCGCGGTCTGCGAGTCGCTGAGCTCGTCGTCCTCCTTCTCCGCGCGCAGGCGGCGCGAGAGCCGGGCCACCGCGATGCGCAGGAGGCCGCTGAGCTCGTGAGGAGACAGATGTTGCTTCATGTTCATAGCTAGCTTAGCAAATTAGTCAGGCTAACTAAACCTCCCGGACGCTCTCACTTCCGCCAGAATGAGCCCGTGCAGACCGAACAGGACCGGACCTTCGACGCGGACGGCGACCGCATCCACTTCGATGTGTACGCGCCTGCGACGGGCGCGACAAGGCCGGGCGCGGTCGTACAGCTGGCACACGGAGTCGGCGAGCACGCCGGACGGTACCGGCAGGTGGCGACGCACCTGGCCTCCGCCGGGTACCTCGTCTACGCGGACGACCACCTCGGTCACGGTCGCACGGGCATGGATCAGTGGAAGGGCGACGCCTCCCACCTCGGCCGGCTCGGGCCAGGAGGTCTGCGCGCGGCGGTCCGCGACGTCCACCTCTTCTCCGACCTGATCCGCGCCGAGAACCCCGAGCTGCCCCTGGTCTTCGTCGGACACAGCTGGGGGTCGCTGATCGGCCAGATGCTGCTCAACCGCCACAGCGACGAGTACGACGCGATGGTGCTCTCGGCGCACGGCGTACCGGGTGCTGGGCTCGATGAACGGCGGCGACCTCAACAAGCGGCACGCCCACCTCGGAACGACCGGTGCCGAGTGGCTGAGCCGCGACCCCGCGGTCGCACAGGCGTTCGTCGACGACCCGCTCTGCACGCTCACGCCGTTGCAGAAGCTGTTCGGGACCCTCGACGCTGCTCGCCTGCTCGGACGGCCTGCGCGGAACCTCGCGCACGACCTCCCCGTGCTCATCCAGGTCGGATCGGAGGACCCGCTCGGCGGACCGGTCAGCGCGCGCAAGCTCGAACGGGCTTACCGGATGCGATCCGGCCTCACGGACGTGACGACCATCGTCTACGAGGGCGCCCGCCACGAGATCTTCAACGAGACCAACCGCGAGGAGGTCTACGCCGATCTCACCGCGTGGCTCCTCGAGCGGTTCCCTGCGCGAAGCTGACGCGCTGGGGCTGCCCTCTATCGCATCCCCTCGCCGCGCGCGCACACTGGTGCCGAGGAGGCCACCATGGGAAACCGCATCGCATTCGGCCTGTCGCATCTCGCACCGATCGACAACCCGGCGACGGTCGGCGGGCACGGCGAGATCCTGACCGCGATCTTCGTCATCCTCGGGCTGCTGATCGTCATCCTGCTGATCGGGTTCGGTGTGACGCTGGCCCCGCCGTCCGGACAAGCAGCTGGATGAGTGGGGCAACCCGACCGGCGCCCCGCCCGCCCCGCCTCCGCACTGATCCTCTGGGCCGCCGTCGGTCGTAGGCTGGGGGCATGCATGGTGAGTACAAGGTCCCGGGGGGCAAGCTCGTCGTCGTCGACCTGGAGGTGGTGGACGGCAGGATCTCGGAATTCCAGCTCGCCGGAGACTTCTTCCTCGAACCCGACTCCGCGCTCGAGGCGATCAACACGGCCGTGAACGGACTGCCCGCCGAGGCCGACGCGAAGACCATCGCCGCTGCCGTGAAGGACGCGCTCCCCGAGGGTGCGAGCCTGCTCGGCTTCTCGCCGGAGGCCGTCGCGGTGACGGTGCGGCGGGCGCTCGCGAAGGCGACCAGCTGGCGCGACTACGACTGGCAGATCGTGCACGCCAAGGCGGTCTCGCCGCAGATGCACCTCGCACTCGACGAGGTGCTCGCCACCGAGGTGGGGGAGGGCGGCGCGGCCCTGACGCTGCGGATCTGGGAGTGGGACGAGCCCGCCGTGGTCATCGGCAGCTTCCAGTCGGTCAAGAACGAGGTCGACCCCGAGAACGCCGCGAAGTACGGCATCCAGGTCGTCCGCCGCATCTCCGGCGGCGGCGCCATGTTCATGGAGGCGGGATCGGTCGTCACCTACTCGATCTACGCGCCGGCCGATCTCGTGCAGGGCATGAGCTTCGCCGACAGCTACGCCTTCCTCGACGAGTGGGCGATCGTGGCGCTCAAGTCGCTCGGCATCGACGCCGTCTATCAGCCCCTCAACGACATCACGAGCCCGTCGGGCAAGATCGGCGGCGCCGCCCAGAAGCGGCTCGGGTCGGGAGCGGTGCTCCACCACGTCACCATGAGCTACGACATGGACGGGCAGAAGATGACGGAGGTGCTCCGCATCGGCCGCGAGAAGATCAGCGACAAGGGCATCACGAGCGCGGCCAAGCGCGTCGACCCGTTGCGCAGCCAGACCGGGCTCAGCCGCGCCGAGATCATCGAGCAGATGAAGCTGACCTTCAAGAGCCTCTACGGCGCGACCGAGGGCGACCTCACCGATGCCGAGTACGCGGCGGCCGAGAAGCTGGTCGCGGAGAAGTTCGAGACCGAGGAGTGGCTCTACCGCGTCCCGTGACGTCTCGACGTCCGTCACCCCGGTCGGCGTGCGGCCAGCACTTCGCCCGCGCGGCGCGCCCAGCGCACGGTGTCGGCGACGGACGCCTCGACCGATCCGGCGAGGCTGCTCAGCTCGACCTGATCGGCGAAGCCGGCCGGATCGGCGGCGATCGACCCCGCGACGAGCAGGACAGGCGTGCCGGCCGCCGACGCGAGCGATGCGACCTCTGCGGCGACCTTGCCCTCGCGGGTCTGCTCGTCGAAGCGGCCCTCCCCGGTGATCACCAGGTCCGCCTCGCGAATGGCGGCGGGCAGACCGAGGCGTGCCGCGACCTCCTGCGCCCCGGCACGGAAGTCCGCGCCCCACAGGGCGAGCCCGAAACCCGTCCCTCCGGCGGCGCCCGCGCCGGGGCGTACGCTCACCGCGTCGGCGTCGGGGCGGCGTGTGGCGACGCACCGCACGAACCGCGTCAGGTTCCGCTCCAGGGTCTCCACCTCCGCAGGCGAGGCGCCCTTCTGCGGGCCGAACATCCGCGCGGCGCCGCGCTCGCCGAGCAGGGGGCTCCGCACATCCGTCAGGAGGGTCACGCCGTCCTCGGGCGTGCGTCGCAAAGCGGTGAGATCGACGTGGGCCAGCGAGGCGAGCCCGGCGCTCCCGGGCGGGATGGGCCCACCCTCTCGTCCGTCAACCGTGCGCCGATCTCCTGCAACGCCCCCGACCCTCCGTCGCTGGTGGCACTGCCGCCCAGTCCGATCAGGATGCGCGTCGCCCCCGCATCGAGGGCGGCGACGATCAGCCGGCCGAGCCCCCGGGTATGCCCGTCGAGCGGTCGGAGGGGATGCATCAGCCCCAGACCGCTCGTCTGGGCGATCTCGAGCACCGCCGTCGGCCCGCCATCCGAACCGGTCGGCGGAAGCAGGGCCCAACGGGCGCTGACCGGGCGTCCATCCGGCCCTTCGACCGCCGTCGACCGCCCGGCGGCGCCGGGAGCGGAGGCGAGGAACGCATCCACCGTGCCCTCACCGCCGTCGGCCATGGGGAGGCGCCGCACGTGGTCCGCCGGGCGCACCGCGCTCCACCCTTCGGCGATCGCGCGGCTCACGGCATCCGCATCCGCCGACCCCTTGAAGGAGTCGGGAGCGATGACGACGCGCAGGTCCACGAGTCGAGATGCTACCCGGGCACGCGGCCCATCCTCAGAAAGCCCACAGCTGCTCCGGTACCCTGGAGGGCGTGAATTGGTGGGTCGTGGGGATCATCGGGGCGTTCATCGCCCTGATCGTCGTCGCCGTCAAGCTCGGCTGGATCGACCTGTCCAACAAGGCGCAGCGCGGGTCCGGCACCACGAGCGGGGCCATCGGCGGCTCGTTCGACGAGATCTTCGCGCCCGCCCGGCACGAGGCCCAGCAGGAGATGGACCGGCAGTCGCTGCTCCCCGCGCCTGCTCCGTTGCCCGGCGACGGCGGCGAGGACGGCTGGTCGGGCGGCAAGATCACCATCGACCTCGGGCGCGCCGGTCACGGGCAGCGCGTCGAGGGGCGCGAGCCCAGCGAGGACGGCCGCGCTAGCGCTTCTGCAGCTCCGCGTAGTCGGGGTGCGAGCTGAGCCAGCTCCGCACGTAAGGGCACGAGGCGATGACCCGCCGGTCGGAGTTGTCGCGCACGTCGTCGAGGGCGGTCTGCACCAGTGTCGAGGCCATGCCCTTCTCGCGCTTGGCCTCATCCACTTCGGTGTGCGTGAAGACGATGGCGCCCTCGCGAAGCTCGTACTCGGCCAGGCCGATCACCTCGCCGTCCTGCAGAAGGACGTAACGGGACTGCTCCGGCTGGTTCTCGACGCTCAGGCTCATGCGGCCACGCTACCCGTTCGCAGCGGCGTCAGGATGCCGGGGGTACGTCGTCTCTGACAGTGGGGAGGGAGACGCTCTCGGTAGCGGCTGCGTAGTCCTGCGGTTCCGGACGGCGGACCACGCAACGGACTCTGAGGACATCGGATCGGGAAGCTCCCGAGCCGCGATGACCGAGGAGACAGGATGACCGCCACCGCCGTCCGCCCGACCGACCTGGAGCTGCTGCAGCGGGTGCGACTGGGCGATCGGGCGGCCTTCGGCGAGCTGTGGAACCGCTATCAGGGCTGGGCGCATCACCTCGCCCGCACCACCACGCACCGGTTCGACCCCGAGGACATCGTTCAGGAGGCGTTCGCCAAGGTGCTGCGGTCGCTGCGCAACGGCAACGGCCCGACGGAGGGCTTCGCGCAGTACCTGCGCATCGCGGTCCGCACCGTCGCTTCCTCGTGGGGGGCGCGCGAGTCGCGCGCGACCCTCGTGCCCCTCGCCGACGACACGGCCGTCGGGTCCTACGTCGTCGAGGTGACCGACCTCGGTGAGCTGGAGCGGCCGTTCCGGAGTCTGCCGGAGCGATGGCAACGCATCCTGTACCTCACCTGCATCCTCGACCTGCCGCTGGCCGCGGTCGCCTCGGCGATGGGGCTGACCGTGGGCGCCGCGACGGCGCTCGCCGCGCGAGCGCGGAAAGGCCTGCGCGCGGCGGCCGGGCCGGCGGTCGCGCCGGCGAGGGGGTCTGCCGAAGCCGACGGAGAGCTCGCGCTCGCCGCCTGAATGTCCGCCCCGGAGGGCATGCGCCGCAGCCATGTCCTCCGGGTGAGCGGTCCGCTACGCGGCCTGGTCGCGGTACCAGAGCGCGAGTTCGGTGCGCGACCGCAGACCCAGCTTGACCAGGGCGTTCTGCACGTGCGATTCGACGGTGCGGATGGAGACGAAGAGGCGACGCGCGATGGCCTTGTTGGTCTCGCCGCCGGCGACGAGCGCGGCGACCTGCGCCTCGCGTGGCGTCAGCGAGGAGACGCGCGAGACCGCGAACGCGTCGACGGGCATGCCCGCGCGCGCGTGGGACTCGACGACGCCGTGCAGTGCGAAGTCGATGCTCTCCTCCTCGCTGAGGGCGGCGCCCTGGCCGAAGGCGCGCTCGAAGGCGACATCGCCGAGTCTCTGCCGCAGTGCGCGCTCGGTCGCCTGGCGGTCGTAATAGAAGGGCGGGTAATTCGAACGGATGGCGCCGATGTCCTTCCAGCGCGCCGCAGCCGCGCCGAGGAGGGTCGCACCGCGCGCCGGATGCGCCCCGTCCCGCGCCACATCGGCGAGCAGCTCGAGGGCCTGCGCGACACCGAGGCCGTTCCCCAAGCCGCGCTTCAACACCAGCGCGTCGCGGGCGTCCCGCTCGGTGGTCGCCAGGTCGCCCGCGGCGGCGCACGCGGACGCACGCGTGGTGAGGGCGAAGGACCGCTCGAATCGGTCGCCGACGGCGCGCGCCCGCTCGGCGATCGCCTCGTCCACCCGGTCGCCCTCCTCCCGCTCGCCGAGCGCGTGAAGCCGCGCGGCCAGCCGCTGCGGGGTGTTGGTGCGTCCGAACCGGTACGCCTCCTCGCCGAGCTCCGCCATGAGCTGCCGCAGCATCCCGGCCGCAGCGGCGTCGTCGGTCTCGGCGACCTCCGCGGCGCTCCGGACCGCGACATCGCACTCGCGCGCCAGCGGGGTGCCGGCCGCTCCCAACCGCTTCTGCTCCGCCCTCGCGGCCTGCAGCTCGTCGGCAGCGAGCCCCGGCTTGTCCGTGAGCGCGAAGACGACCGCGCGCAGCGCATGTCCGAGCGCTCCCCAGAACGGCGTGGGCCGCCCGGAGGCGAGCGCGATCCCCAGCCATGCCGCCAGCTCGTCCGCGCTCCCGTGCAGCACCCAGGCTTGGCGCCAAGCGGTGACCGTAAGCTCGACGGCCGCGTCCACGTCGCCGAGGGACGCGGCGGTCGCCACCGCACGCCGGATGTTCGGGATGTCGCTCCGGAGCCGGCGGAGGATCTCCGGCTGCCGGCTCCCGAACCAGTGGTCCTCCGCGTCGTGCAGGCGCAGCAGCAGGCACCCGACGAAGTGATGCCCGGCCTCCTCGGGATGCTGCGCCCGCTCGGCGCCGAACTCGCGCAGCGCAGGCAGGAGCTCGTAGCGCACCCCGTCGCCGGCCCGGCGGCGGTGGACCACCGAGCGTCGGATCAGCTGCTTGACGGCGACGGACGCCTCGCGGTGGCCGCCCGCCGAGAAGCGTGCCATCGCCTCCCCGAGGTCGAGATCCCAGCCCGGCGCCAGCAGAGACAGGTCGCTCCACACCCGCCGCTCGACCGGGCTGCAGCGCTCCCAGCTGTCCTCGACGGCTGCGCGCAGCGACCGCGAGGCAGGGTCAGCCGGCTCGAGGGTGGCCAGCTGGTCGTCCATGCGTCCGGCGAGGGTCGCCGCATCCATGAACTGCAGTTGCGCGGCGGCCAGTTCGATCGCCAACGGCACCCCGCCTGCGGCCTCGCAGATGCGCACGACCTGCGGAAGGGTCTCGTCGTCGAGAGCGAACAGGGCGTCACCGGACGCGGCCCGCTCGGCGAAGAGGCGGACGGCGTCGCTCGACCGGGTGAGATTGCGGCGCGCGAACGGCCCGATGGCGACCAGGGCCTGGGCGGGCGAGGTCAGCGGCTCCCGGCTGGTCACGATGAGACGGATGCCGCTGCACGCCACCAGGAGCGCGCCGACCACGGCCGAGGTCTCCGCGACCGCCTCATCCACGTCATCGAGCAGCAGCAGCGCGTCGTCGTGGCCGATCGCGGCGATGACGGCGGTGAGCGCGTCGGCCGCCGGGTCCACCTTCAGTTCGTGCGCGATGGCAGAGGCGACATCCGTCCCATTGCCGCGCAGATCGACGTACCAGACGCCCGACACCGACCGGGACATCCCCTCGGCGGCGGCGATCGCGAGCCGGCTCTTCCCGACACCCGCCGCTCCGGTGACCGTCACCAGACGCGCCGACGACTGCAGCAGCCGACGGATCAGGGAGACCTCCTCACGGCGGCCGATCAGCGGATCGAACCGTGCAGGCAACCCGTGCGTCGAATTCGCGTCATGGTCGGGGCGCATCGTCCGTCTCTATCCACGGAAGCTTCTCTCGGGCAGGAGCTTCCCCGCCCCGGGGGTGGAGGGCCCGCTGCGTTTCGGGTTCGCGCGGGGATCCTCCACCCCCCACGGCTACAGGTGGGGCTGGTACGGCGCCCACGTGTCGAGGTCGTACTCGAGTTCGATCCCGGAGTACAGGCGGACGACCCAGCGACGCGAGTCACCGCCGGCGAACTGACCGGTCACAGGTCTCTCTGACCCAGTCGCCCTGCTTGTTCCTGCTCCAGCGGATCAGCCCGACATGCTCCCTCAGCCGGGGAGGGTGCGGTGGATGGATGTAGTCGTTCTCGTCGAGCATCGTGGTTTCTCCTTTCGACCGGTGCGTCCCCCGACGCGCGCGGTGCAGGGTCATAGGTGCATGACGGATGGCGAAGCGCGCACTACTCCAATTTCGTGAGAGTTCATACACGGTCATCGCCCGACGGCCCGCGGCCCAGCTCGTCGACCGGCCAATCGAGCTCCATACCGGAACGCAGGCGGACGCGGACGAAGCCGTCGACCACCTCGGCACCGTCCACGTCCGGGTGCGCCAAGAATCGAGCCCGAACCCCGTCGGGCTCCTGCCCCCGGAGCCGACGCACCGTCATCCGTCACCGTCCCCACCTCTCCCCAGGCGTTGTGAAGGCGTTTCACGAGTAGCTTGAACCAGAGCCCGAGGAAATGGCTAGGCAGGCGAGGAAATCACGTCGTGCGCGGCTCCGTGCCGGTGTACCGGTAGATCACTTCGCGGGGCCAGTCGTCGGCCGCGACGAGTTCGTACACGTCCATCGTGTCGTCGTCGGGCCCGTCGACCGGCACGCGCACCCGGACCGGCGGCCGCGACTCGAGGTTCGGCAGTTCGATCGACCGGTCCCGCGTCGGCTCCCCGAATGGATGAGGAACGCGACGAACGTCTCCTCTCCGGAATCCATGCATTCACATTAGCTCGGTGGTGTCCGAGGGAGTAGCCCAGACGCGACTGTCTAGCCAGCGATACGCGAACGACGTCACGATGGCCGCGGTGAGGGGGAAGGAGGCGGCGGACATGACGTCCTGCAGGTCGTAACCGTGAGCATCAGCCCGGTCGCTTCCCCACGTGGGCGATCGTCCTCCTTGCCGGGCTCGGCGCGGTCGTCCTGTTCGGAGCGGGGTGCTCGGCGGGCTCGCCCTTCGGTCGGCGGGCTCCCTGGAGCGGGACGGCCGCGTCGCGCCTCACGACGGCGACCTCGCCCTCGGTCTGCGACGCCGAGCGGGTCGCCGCGGACGTGCTCCCGACGATCGTCACGATCGGGGTGACCTCCGCCGACGGTTCCGGGGGCACCGGCAGCGGCGAGATCATCACCTCCGACGGCTACATCCTGACGAACAACCACGTGATCGCCCCGGCGGCGGAGGGCGCCGGGATCGTGGTGATCTCCACCGATGGCACGAAGCGCCCGGCGCACCTCGTGGGCCGATCGGAACGAGCGGACATCGCGGTCGTCAAAGTGCAGGCGACGGGACTGCCCACGATCCAGCAGGGCGACTCCAGCACTCTGAAGGTGGGACAGCCGGTGGTGGCGCTCGGTGCGCCGCTGGGCCTGTCGAGCACGGTGACGACCGGCGTGGTGAGCGCGCTCGGCCGAACGGTGCCGGTCCAGAGCGACAGCGACCGGAACGCGGTGCTCGCCGACGCCATCCAGACCGACGCCAGCATCAATCCGGGCAACTCCGGGGGAGCGCTCGTCGATTGCGGGGGACGGCTGATCGGCGTCAACTCGGCCATCGCGACCGTTCCGAATGCGACGGGCGTGGCCGGTGGGGGCAGCGTCGGGATCGGCTTCGCGGTGCCCGAAGCCGTCGCGATGCGGATCGCGGAGCAGATCATCACGACGGGGAAGGTGACGTATCCGATCTTCGGCGTCGCGGTCACGCCCATCCAACCAGGTGACGACGGCGACGGACGAGGCGGGCTCTACGTGGAATCCGTCACGCCGGGCGGACCGGCGGCGGAAGCGGGCCTGCGGGCCGGCGACATCATCACGGCCCTGGACGGCGAACCCGTGGGCAGCGTGGACGACCTCACGGCCATCCAGCTGACCAGCGTGCCCGGTGATGCGGTCGAGGTGACGTACGAGCGGGATGGTGGGAAGAAGACCACAACGGTGACGCTCGGCGAGGGATGACGTGCCCTACGCCGGGCGGTCGATGCCGGCGGCGGCCTTGAAGCGGTCGATGATGCGGTAGCTGTCGCCCGGGCCGTTCTCTTCGATGCGGACGGTGTCGTAGACACGGAAGTCGAGGTCGCGGAGCTCGCTGAGCCGGTCGGCGCGTTCATTCAGCAGGGCGGACCGCAGAGGGGAGGACGGATCGCGCGGGATCAGGGGTGTGACGAGCTCGCCACGCCACCCATCGGTGCTGGCGCTGATGAGCCGGGCCGCGCGCTCGCGTGGGTTCCAGCGGGTCGCCCTCATCTCGTCCTCTCAGGTCATGGCCGGTGGTGCCGTTCGCGGCGGTTGGGGTCGGAGTGGTCCGGCGGGCCCGATACCCGACGGGTGAGCCGGACCACTCCGGGGAGACAACGTCCGAAGGGGTTGCTCCGAGGAGAGCGCCAAGCCCGAAAAGCGCTCTCACGTAATGGAGACGTCGCCGCGGCCGGATCATGACGCGGCGACGTCATTTACACAGGTTCCATTGAGCTTCGACCTGCGCTGCGCTGAGTGCCGTGCGGTACACCGCGGCGTAGGCGAGGCTGCCGCCTACTGTCCTGCGCGACGGCGTGTCGGGGCCCCAGCTGTCGAGGTTGTCGAATCCGATGCGCCAGACGCCCGAGTACAGATGGCCGTGCTGGGACGTCGGGTCATGCGCCACCCGTGACCCGTCGACGTAAAGCGACATGCCTTCGCCGGAGAGGGTGGCGGTGGCCTGGTGCCAGCGGTCGTCTGCGTAGCCCGCAGGTGAGGCGAGCGTGCGAACGGCACCCGGGAAGACCCCGAACTCCACGCGGCCGTCGTCGGTGAGGAAGAGGTGACGGTCGTAGTACACCGACAAGCCCTGCGTGGAGGAACTGAAGCCGAGGAGACGCCCGCCTCCTGTGGTCACCCGGAACCAGATCTGGATGGTGAAGTCATCCGTCGGCTCCCGGACGACGCCATCGCTGAGCGACCACCCTTCCGTCGTACGCGGGCCGTCGTACTGCGCGGTCGCCCCGTGCACGAGGTCGGCAGCGGTGGTCGAGCCGAGAGGGTCATCGAGCCGGTAGGCGAACAGGGTGTCCGCGGCGGGGATCGCGCGGATGGCTGACTCGCATCCGGTGGCCGGTAGCTCGGGCGTGGACGGTTCGGGGGTCGGGGTTGGGGCGGGCGTCGGCGTCGGGGCGGGCGTCGGCGTGGGCGGTTCGGGTGTGGGGGTGGGCGACGGGGTCGGTGGTTCGGGTGTGGGGGTGGGCGACGGGGCCGGTGGTTCGGGAGTCGGGGTCGGCGACGGGGACGGCGGTTCGGGCGTCGCAGGGGTGGACTCGCCCCTCGTGGCGTCGGCGGGAGCCGGCGCCGGGGACGCCGACGGTGCTCCGCCTCCCAGCGTGGGCCTGCCGTCGGTGCGACCGCCCCGGAGGTCGGCTTCGGGGCCTCGGTCGACCCGCCGGTCGCAGTCGGTGCGCTCCCTCCAGGCGGCATGCGGGTCCGCCTTCCGCTCGGGTGCGGCGGTGTCCGTTCGGGCGGAGGCGAACTGCGTGGTCGGCGCCGCGACCACCGCCCCGGCTGTCAGCACGGCGGCGGCGACGACGCTGGCCGCGACGGTCGCCATGCCCGCGTTGGACCCGGAGGCCGCCGTGTTGAGCAGGTGTCGGAGGCGGCCGCCCTGGCGCGCGCCCCGCGTGCCGGCCGGCAGGGTGGCTGCCACTGCGCTGCCCGACCTCGAGCTGGTCCAGGTGACGTAGGCCGAGGCGCCCGCGATGCCCAGGAACAGCGGCAGGATGCCCAGCGCGAGTCGTGAGCCGACATGGTCCGCTTCATTCGCCGCGTCGGCGCAGGCGTCGCGGTGGTCGAGGTGCTCGGCCACCCGCCGCCGGTCCGCTCCGAGAGCTTGCCGCGCACGTAGGAGCCCAGCCGCTTCAGGGTCCAGCTGTGCGCGGGGTCGTCCTTGGGCGAGTCGGCGAGGTGGGCGTTGATCCAGGCCTGCCGCAGGCCCTCCCGCGCGCGGACGGCGAGTGCCGACACGGCATTCGGGGTGAGCCCCAGGATCGGCGCGACCTCCCGCGGCGCCATGTCTTCGACCTCGGTGTACCAGAGCACCTCCTGCCAGCTGTCGGGCAGGTCGTAGAACGCCTTCGCGATCGTCTCGCGCTCGATGCGCTCGAGTGCGGTCAGCTCGCTGAACGTCCAGTCTTCGATGATGTCGGGGTCTTCGATGTTCGGCGTCGTCTTGCGCCGCGACCAGTCGATGGCGACGTTGCGAACGGTCGTCGCCAGATAGGAACGGAAGCCCGACCTCGGCCCACCGCCCTTCTCGACCGCCTTCAGGATGCGCGTGAACGCCTCCGACGCCAGATCGTCGGGGTCGAATCGGCCTGTGACGGAGGCGGCCATGGCCCGCGCCGCGTGCCAGTGGCGCTTCCAGAGCACCCCGTAGGCGGCGGTGTCGCCCTCGCGGGCGAGGGTGAGCAGCTCGGCGTCGGAGAGGTCGTCGAGATCACAGGTCATAAGGTCGGGTTTCCTTACGGGCAGTACAAGGGTTCTCTTCTAGAGACGTGACCGATCGCAGATCGTGACGCGCTCTTGAGAAAAAGTCGCGTCGGTTTCGACGCGCTCCGTCAGAAGAGACCCGGGTACGGCCTCGTAAGCCGACGCGGTAGGGGTGTTAGCGGGGCGTTGCGTACTCCGGCTGCGCGGCATCGGCGCGCCGGGAGAGTCCACGGGTCGCGAGGTTCCAAAGCCCCGCGATGAGGATCGCGCCCGCGACGCCGTTCAGGACGCCGCCCACCACATCGGTGCCGTAGTGCACACCGACGTAGAGCCGCGACCAGCCGACGGCGAGCGACGAACAGGGCGCCGAGCACCAGCACGATGGTGCGGGAGCGGGCGCCGGCGCACACCATGGCCAGCGCCGTCACCAGGGCGGCCGCGAACACGACGTGCCCGCTCGGGTAGCTCAGGGTCGCAGGCGAGATGTGCAGGAGGTGGGTGAGCCCGCCCGTCGAGGGGGCGCGGCTGCGCGACGACCGTCTTCACGACGAGGGTGGTCAGCCAGCCGGCGCCGTCGTGACGCACGCACCAAGAGCCCGGCGCCATCCGACGACGAAGAGCAGCACCACGAAGACGACGGCCAGGATCCCCGCCACGACCACCGGGTGATCCAGCCGGTCGAGTATGAGCGCGGCGTCATCCAGCAGTGGGGAGTTGACGCGGTTGACCGCCGCGTCGAGCCCGTCGAACCGAAGGGCGGGAACGACCTTCGCGACCAGACCGAGTGCGATCGTGACCGCGAAGAGCACGATCGTCCACACGATCCAGTGGGCGGGGGTGGCCAGCGACCAGGTGCGCGTGCGAGGGAGGGCATGCTCCGAGCGTAGGGAGAGGCGGCAGCCGAACGCTGAAGAAGCGCTCATCCACTCTTAGAGGACGTTCATCCTGGCCCGCTGAATTCTGCAGTCACGGAAGTATTGCAGCGGCGCATAGCGTTAGTTGACTTCAGTCACCTATCTGAATATGGTTGATGGCAGTCAACAAATTGCGCGAAGGATCTCTATGTCCACCACTCTCACCAGAGACGACGCACCGGCGGCGATGTCCCACCGCCAGGTGCTCGAATCCCTCTCCGGGCTCCTGCTCGGGATGTTCGTCTCGATCCTCGCGGGCACGGTCGTCTCGACGTCGATGCCCCGGATCATCTCCGAACTCCACGGCGACCAGAGCGGCATACACCTGGGTCGTGACCAGCACGCTGCTCGCGACCACCGTGTCCACGCCGATCTGGGGAAGACTCGCCGACCTGCTCAACCGCAAGCTGCTCATTCAGCTCGCCCTCGGTCTGTTCGTGGTCGGCTCGGCGCTGGCCGGCTTCTCGCAGGACACCGACGATGCTCGATCGGGTTCCGCGTCGTTCAGGGCCTCGGCGCCGGCGGCCTGACCGCGCTGGGCCAGATCATCATGGCCGATATCATCAGCCCGCGCGACCGCGGTCGCTACATGGGCCTCTTCGGCGGCATCATGGCCGTCGGCACCGTCGGCGGACCGCTGATCGGCGGACTCCTCACCGACTCGGTCGGCTGGCGCTGGAACTTCTTCGTCGGCGTTCCCGTCGCCGTCGTGGCCATCATCCTGCTGCAGATCACGCTGAAGCTGCCGAAGCGGCCGGCACGAAAGGTCCGCATCGACTACCTCGGCGCCGCCTTCCTGGCCGCGGGTGTCTCGCTGCTGCTCATCATGGGTCTCCCTGGCGGGCAAGGACTTCGACTGGAACAGCGCCCAGACGTACTGGATGGTCGGCGGAGCGGTGGCCCTGCTCATCGCCTTCCTGGTGACGGAGTTCCTGGTGAAGGAGCCCATCATCCCGCTCGGCATGTTCAAAAACCGCACCTTCACGCTCGCGGTGATCGCATCCATCTCGGTCGGCGTCGCGATGTTCGGTACCTCGGTCTACCTCGGTCAGTACATGCAGCTGGCGCGTGGCGCGACGCCCACCGAGTCCGGCCTGCTCACGCTGCCGATGATCTTCGGGCTGCTCCTCTCCTCGATGGTCGTAGGTAACCTCATCAGCCGGTTCGGCAGATGGAAGGGCTACATGATCGTCGGCTCCGTCCTGCTGACCGTCGGGCTCTACCTCATGAGCACCATCGCATACGACACGAACTACGTCGTCGTCTCGGTGTACATGCTCATCCTCGGCGCCGGCGTCGGCATGGTCATGCAGAACCTCGTGCTGATCGTGCAGAACACAGTGCAGCCCGAGCAGCTCGGCGCAGCCAGCTCCAACGTCGCGTTCTTCCGCAGCCTGGGCGGCACCATCGGCGTCTCGGTGATGGGAAGCGTGCTCGGCTCGACGGTCGTCAACCTGATGAGCGACCGCAAGGACGACCTGCTCGCCGCCGCCGCGAAGAGCGGCACCGCCGGCATCGCGGCGCTGAAGTCGCTGCAGAGCGGGAGGCTGCCGGAGGTCGACACCTTGCCGACCGGGATCCGCACCATCGTGGAGTCGGTCTACGGCCAGGCGGTCGCGGGTATCTTCCTCATCGCCGTACCGCTTGCGATCGTGACGATCATCGCCATCCTCTTCCTGCCGAACATCACCCTCGGTACGAAGACGGCGATCGAGCGGATGAAGGAGAAGGAGTCGGGCGCCGACACCCCGCTCGAGGCCGCCGAGGAGAACGCGCTGGAGGTGGCGGAGGCGCTCATCGGCGCGCCCGTCACCGGCTCGGTCGCTGCGGTCCGGCAGGGGCGCGGCGACGCCCCGGCCGCTGAGAGCGGACGCTAGACGGTCACGTTATGATCGCGGCCATGGACAACACGGGACGGGTGGCGGCGGGCGACGCGGCCACCCGTCCGGCCGCGCGGCGACAGCGCCGGCTCGACGGACCGGGCGATCGCCGAGGTGGAGGAGCAGTTCACCCGGCTGTTCAACCAGGTGGGCACCGCGATGCGCGAGCGTGCGTCGCGCATCCACCCCGACCTCCAGCCCGGCGGGTACAAGCTGCTCAGCACGATCGTGAGGAACGGCCCCGTCCACGCCGGCGACCTGGCGGCGATGCTCTTCACGGACGAAGAGCGTGATCAGCCGGCAGCTGCGCTTCCTCGAGGAGGCCGGCTTCGTGGAGCGGCAGACCGACCCGACCGACCGGCGTGCCAGTTTCATCGCGGCGACCCCGGAGGCGATCGAGAAGGTCAACGAGGTGCGGGCCGCCGACCAGGCCAACCTGTACCGCAGCCTCCGGCGCTGGGATCAGGACGACGTGCAGCGGCTTGCCCAGCTGCTGGAGCGGCTGAATGAAGTGGGCCGCTGACGCCTCGCGGTGACGATCCCGGCTGACGCTGGTACCCTTCGTCGGGTATGCATTCCGCATCCGCCCCCTCCGCCCCCGCGGCCGCCGATCGGCGGGCCGCCGCGCCGCCCGCCGATCGGCGGGCCGCCGCGCCGCGGTGCCGTCGCAGCGTGTGCGGATCCGCCTGCCGAAGCCGGCGCGACGCCGGATGCTCCCGCTGCACCACCGGGTGTGGGCGTGACGCTGGCTGGTCATCGGGCTGATCTGCGGATTCTCGATCGTGCCGACGGATGCTGCCCTCGCCTCGACGCTGCGGATCGCGCCCTCGACCACGCTGGCCCCGGGGGAGGCGGCCACGGCGGAGCGCGCCTCGGCGCCCCCGCAGGAACTGCTGGTGGATGCGACCATCGCCGCCCCGGTCGTCAACCGCGAGGGACTCAGTGCGACGGACGGGCTGCAGACGCTGGCCCGCGTCGGCACCAACGAGGCCTGGGCGAAGCTGGTGCTGATGTTCGGCGGCTGGCCGCAGACGGACGAGAACGTGAACGTGATGCTGCGCTGGATGCGGCAGGAGAACGGTCCGCCGGACTGGTGGAACCGCAACAACCCCCTCAACAACGGCTACGGCTCGGGCGGCGGCGCGGGTCCTGGGCAGCTACCCCGACCTCGTCACCGCGGCGGAGTACTGCGCCAAGAACCTGCAGCGCGGGTACCCCGACATCGTCGCGGGGCTGCAGGCCGGCACATCGGCGGATGCGACGGCGGCCGCCATCTGGGCCTCGCCGTGGGCGAGCAGCCACTACGCCAACGGCGCCCACTGGAGCACCCGCCCCGTGCAAATCGTGCAGGCGCCCGCCTCCGCCTGGGGCCTCTAGGCGTCCCGCCGCGCGTCGAGTGGTGAGTCGTGGCGCCTATCCGCGCCGAGTTGCGACGTGATGTCACCACTCGGCGGGGTTGGGAGGGGCGGAGCGCGTCACGACTTGGCGAGCCAGGGGCGCAGGCGCTCCAGCGGCCAGGTCGTGATGATGCGGTCGGCCGGCACGCCGTTGGCGGCCGCGCGGGCGGCGCCGTAGGCGAGGAAGTCGAGCTGGCCGGGCGCGTGCGCATCCGTGTCGATCGAGAAGAAGCAGCCGGCGTCGAGGGCGCGCTGGATGAGGTCGTCCGGCGGATCCTGACGTTCCGGCCGCGAGTTGATCTCGACCGCGACCTGGTTCTCGACGCAGGCGGCGAACACCGCGTCGGCGTCGAACTCCGAGGGCGGACGCGTTCCGCGCGACCCCTGCACAAGCCGCCCGGTGCAGTGGCCGAGCACGTTGGTCTGCGGGTCGCGGATGCCGCCCAACATCCGCTTCGTCATGGTGCGCTTGTCGGAGCGCAGCTTGGAGTGGACGCTGCCGACCACCACATCCAGCCGCGTCAGCAACTCGGGCGTCTGGTCGAGCGTGCCGTCCTCGAGGATGTCGACCTCGATCCCGGTCAGCAGGGTGAGGGATCCGGTGTCCAGCTGCGAGATGATCTCCAGCTGCTCCTCCAGCCGCTCGGCGCTGAGCCCGCTCGCGACCGTGAGGGTGGGGGAGTGGTCGGTGATCGCCTGGTACTCGCGGCCGAGGCGTGGCGGCGGCCGCGGCCATGACGTCGATCGGGACCGTTCCGTCGGACCACTCGGTGTGGCTGTGCAGGTCGCCGCGCAGCTGGGCGAGGAGCTCCGCGCCGCCGGTGTCGAGCGGCGCCGCGTTGCGCTCGCGCAGGTCGGCGAGGTAGGCCGGCACCTCGCCGGATACGGCCCGGGCGATGACCTGGAACGTGCGGTCGCCGATGCCTTTCGTGCGCTTCAGCCGGCCATCGGCGACGCGGGCGGCGAGCTTCGTCCTGCCCGAGCCCGTCGATGGTGGCGGCGGCCCGGCGGAACGCCTGCACCTTGAAGCTCGGGGCGAGCTCCCGCTCCAGCCAGAAGGCGATCTCGTTCAGGGCGTCGACGGCATCCATGCGCCCCATGCTCCCACCGTGTCGGTGGTGCCCGGTACCGTCGCGGCATGGGGAGGATCATCTTCGACACCGCGGCGACCCTCAACGGGTACATCGCCGACGAGAACGACTCGCTGGCCTGGCTGTTCGCCGTGCCCGGCGGCGAGGGAGCCCGACGAGTCGCTGTTGCCCAGCGATGCGGCCGTGATGGTGGAGGGGCGCACGACGTACGAGTGGGTGCTGCGCGAGTCCGGCATCCTGGCGCATCCGGAGAAGTGGCAGGAGTTCCACGGCTCGCGGTCCACCTTCGTGTTCACCCATCGTGAGCTGCCCGTGCCCGAGGGAGCCGACATCCGCTTCGTGTCAGGGCCGGTGGTGGATGCACTGCCCGCCATCCGGGAGGCGGCCGGCGACGGCGACATCTGGGTGGTCGGCGGCGGCGACCTGGCCGGGCAGTTCTTCGACGCCGGGGCGCTGGACGAACTTGCGTTGTCGATCGCGCCGGCCGCGCTGACGGGAGGGGCCCCGCTGTTCCCGCGCCGGGTCGGGTCCGACCGGCTGCGGCTCGAGTCGGCGACCGCAATCGGCCAGTTCGCGCGCCTCCGCTTCTCGGTGCATCACCCGGCGGCGGGGTCCTGATCTAGGGTGGGTCACGCTCGACGGAGGGAATCGACATGACCGCAACGGCCGACAGTCACGACGTCATCCGCGTGCAGGGGGCGCGCGAGAACAACCTGAAAGAGGTGAGCGTCGAACTGCCGAAGCGCCGGCTCACCGTGTTCACCGGTGTCTCCGGCTCGGGCAAGAGCTCGCTGGTGTTCGGCACGATCGCGGCCGAGTCGCAGCGCATGATCAACGAGACGTACAGCGCCTTCGTGCAGGGCTTCATGCCGTCGCTCGCGCGGCCCGACGTCGATGTGCTCGAGGGGCTGACGACGGCGATCATCGTCGACCAGGAGCGGATGGGCGCCAACGCCCGCTCGACGGTCGGCACGGTGACCGACGCGAACGCGATGCTGCGCATCCTGTTCAGCCGGCTCGGACAGCCGCACATCGGCTCCCCGCAGGCGTTCTCGTTCAACATCCCGTCGATCTCCGGCAAGGGCGCCATCACGGTGGGCGGCAAGACCGAGCGGCGCAGAGTTCACCCAGCTCGGCGGCATGTGCCCGCGGTGCGAGGGGATGGGCACGGTCAGCGACATCGACCTGACGCAGCTGTTCGACGACAGCAAGTCCCTGGCGGAGGGGGCGATCACGGTTCCCGGCTTCACGGCCGACGGCTGGTCGACGCGCATGTTCAGCGAGTCGGGTTTCTTCGACCCGGACAAGCCGATCAGCGACTACAGCGAGACGGAGCGGAACGACTTCCTGTACAAGGAGCCGACGAAGGTCAAGATCAACGGCATCAATCTGACGTTCGAGGGGCTCGTGCCGAAGGTGCAGAAGTCGATGCTGTCGAAGGATGTGGACGCCATGCAGCCGCACATCCGCGCCTTCGTCGAGCGGGCGGTCACCTTCGCCGCATGCCCGGAGTGCGGAGGGACGCGTCTCAGCAAGGGCGCCCGGTCGTCGAAGATCGCCGGAATCAGCATCGCCGACGCCTGCGCCATGCAGATCACCGACCTCTCCGACTGGGTGCGCTCGCTCGACGAGCCGTCCGTGGCCCCGCTGCTCAAGAACCTGCAGCACCTGCTCGACTCCTTCGTCGACATCGGGCTGGGGTACCTGTCGCTCGACCGGCCGTCGGGGACGCTCTCGGGCGGCGAGGCGCAGCGCACCAAGATGATCCGGCACCTCGGTTCGTCGCTGACCGACATCACGTACGTCTTCGACGAGCCGACCGTCGGGCTGCATCCGCACGACATCCAGCGCATGAACGAGCTGCTGCAGCAGTTGCGCGACAAGGGCAACACCGTGCTCGTCGTGGAGCACAAGCCGGAGGCCATCGCGATCGCCGACCACGTGGTCGACCTCGGTCCGCGCGCCGGCTCCCAGGGCGGCGAGGTCGTCTTCGAGGGCACGGTCGAGGCGCTGCGGGCGAGCGGGACGCTCACCGGGCGGCACCTGGACGACCGCGCGCGCCTGAAGGACGAGGTCCGGACGGCGAGGGGCACGCTCGAGGTCCGCGGCGCCTCCGAGCACAATCTGCAGAACGTCGACGTCGACATCCCGCTCGGGGTGCTGGTCGTCGTCACGGGGGTGGCCGGGTCGGGCAAGAGCTCCCTGATCCACGGCTCGGTGGCACAGCGGGAGGGCGTGGTGTCGGTCGATCAGGGCACGATCCGCGGCTCCCGGCGCAGCAACCCCGCCACCTATACCGGGATGCTGGAGCCGATCCGCAAGGCGTTCGCCAAGGCGAACGGCGTGAAGCCCGCCCTGTTCAGTGCCAACTCGGAGGGCGCCTGCCCCAACTGCAACGGTGCCGGCGTCATCTACACCGACCTGGGCGTCATGGCGGGCGTCTCGACCGTGTGCGAAGTGTGCGAGGGCCGGCGCTTCGACGACTCCGTGCTCGAGTACACGCTCGGTGGCCGGGACATCAGCCAGGTGCTGGCGATGCCGGTCGCCGAGGCGGAGCGGTTCTTCTCGGAGGGTGAGGCGAAGCTGCCGGCGGCGCACGCCATCCTGACCCGGCTGTCGGATGTGGGGCTCGGCTACCTGACGATCGGGCAGCCGCTCACGACGCTCTCCGGCGGGGAGCGGCAGCGGCTCAAGCTGGCGACGCACATGGGCGAGAAGGGCGGCGTGTACGTGCTCGACGAGCCGACCACCGGCCTCCACCTGGCCGACGTCGAGCAGCTGCTCAGGCTGCTCGACCGGCTGGTCGACAGCGGCAAGTCGGTCATCGTGATCGAGCATCACCAGGCGGTGATGGCTCACGCCGACTGGATCATCGACCTCGGCCCGGGCGCAGGGCACGACGGCGGGAAGGTCGTCTTCGAGGGCACGCCGGCCGAGCTCGTGACCGAGCGCTCGACGCTGACGGGCGAGCATCTCGCGCGCTACATCGGGGCCTGAGACGGCGCCGGTGACCCGCCGGGGCGTCAGCGGCCGAGGTCGTCGATGGTCAGCGCCGCGTCGATGAGGCCCAGGTGCGAGAGCGCCTGCGGAAAGTTGCCCCAGAAGGCGCCGACCTCATCCATCATCTCGGCGTACAGCCCGACGTCGTTCGCCCGGTCGACCAGGTCGTCCATGAGGGCGGATGCCTCACGGATGTCCCCGACGCAGGCAAGCGCCGCAGCCAGCCAGAAGGAGCAGGCGACGAACGGGCGCTCACCGTCGGCCTCCGCCCCGGTGAAGCGGAACAGCAGAGGGCCCCTGCCGAGCTCGCGGCGCAGCACCTCGATCGTGGAGCGCATCCGCTCGCCGCGGTCGAAGCCGCTCGGAGCGTGGAGCAGCACCGACGCATCCAGGTCGTCCTCGCCGGCGACCATCGTGTAGGCGCCCAGGCGCTCCGACCAGCAGTGCTCGTCCACCCACTCGTGGATGAGCTCCGCCTCGCGCCTCCAGCGGTCCGGGTTGCCCTCCGCCTGCCCCAGCCCGGCCAGATCCAGGGCCGCCTGCAGCGCCTGCCAGCACCCCATCTTCGAGGAGGTGTGGTGGCGCAGCTCGGCGAGCTCCCACATCCCGGAGTCCGGCTGGCGCCAGACGTCGCAGACGCGGTCGGCGACGTCGGAGACCAGGCGCCGGGTCGGCACGTCGAGCACGTTCCCGGCCGACGCGTAGGCGAGGGCGACACTGAGCAGGTCGCCGTAGACGCCGAGCTGGAGCTGTGACGCGGCCCGGTTGCCGGTGACGACCGGCCCGATGCCGCGCCAGCCGGGCGCGTCGTGCGTCTGCGGTTCGGCGGACGACTCCTCGCGGAGCCCGTAGAGGATGCGCAGCTCGGCCGGGTCGCCCTTGACCGCCCGCAGCAGCCAGGCGATCGCGGCGTGCGTCTCCTCGCGCAGCCCGAAGCGGGCGAGTGCGCGGAGCGCGTAGGCGGTGTCGCGCACCCACGCGAAGCGGTAGTCCCAGTTCTTGCCCCCGCGGGAGGTCTCTGGGAGGGAGGTGGTGGCCGCCGCCGCGATGGCACCGGTGGGCGCATAGAGCAGGAGCTTGAGGGCGAGCGCGCTCCGCTGCACCGCATCCGCCCATGGCCCGTCGTACGAGAACGTCCGCGACCACAGCTCCCAATTGGAGACGGTGCGATCGATCCCGATGTCGACGTTCCCCGGCTCGGGCAGGGTGCAGGGGTTCGTCGTGGGTCGCCACGACGGTCAGCGTGCGGCGATTGCCGGCGACCACGCGGATTCGGCCGCCGAACCGCGGGGCATCGGCGTCCTCCTCGCCGTCATCGAGGCCGGTCACGCCGATGTTGACCGTGCCGACCCGCAGGATGCGCCTGCCGTCGATGTGCTCGGCCCACGGGCTCGACATCCCGAACACGGTACCGGGTTCGACGGACCAGTCCATCACCACGGTGCCGTCGACGCCCTCGATCCGCCGCGCGAACTCGACCCACGGCAGCCGGCCGGCGACGCCCGTGACCAGCGCGTCGGTGACGCGCACCGTCCCCGTCGCCGTGGTGAACGTGGTCTCCAGCACGTTCGTGCCCGGCAGGTATCGTCGCCGCGTCTCGAATGCGCTCACCGGGTGCAGTTCCAGGCGGCCGCCGTGTTCGGTGTCGAGCAGTGCGGCGAAGACCGGCGGCGAGTCCAGGCTGGGGAGCGGGAGCCAGTCGACCGTGCCGGATCGATCGATGAGGGCGACCGTGCGGCCGTCGCCGAGGGCCGCGTGCTCCTCGATGCCCGCGGCGTCCGCGCCCGTCGTGGTCACGCCCTCTGCTGCAGGCCCGCGGCCGAGATGACGGCCTCGCGGAACACGGGCGTCGAGCTGCTTCGCGGTCGGCCGGGCGGCCGGGTCGCTCGCCGTCATGGCGTGGAGGATGCGCGTCCAGTCGTCGGGGAGGCCGTTCGGCACGGGCGGCTCGTGATCCAGCCGGGGCCATCGCCGATTCGACGGCGCTCCCGGGTAGGTCACGTGATGGGTGAAGCACTCGAGCAGGACGAGGCCCAGCGAGTAGATGTCGCTGGCTGCGGTGGCCGGCTTCCGGAGTGCCTGCTCGGGGCTCAGGTAGGCGGCCGTTCCGGTCGTCTTGCCCTCCTCCGTCTGCGTGGGCTCTCCCCGGATGCCGCTGGCGATGCCGAAGTCGGTGAGCCGGGCGCGGGCCCGGAAGGTGGTGGTGCCGTACGACACCAGCATGATGTTCGAGGGCTTGATGTCGCGATGCACGACGCCGTTCGCGTGCACGTACTCGAGCGCCTCGGAGATGTCGCACGCGACCTCCGCGATCTCCTCCAGCGTCAGTTCCCGCTGGCCCAGCGCAGTCGCCAGGTCGGTGCCGGAGACCAGCTCCATGATGAGGAACGGCCGTGGATCCGTGGGCGACGTGTAGTCGATCCCCGCGTCGATGAGCGACACGATGCCGTGGTGGCTGAGCCGCGCGAGCGCCGCCTGCTCGGTGCGGTACTGCGCCATCTCCTCCTCGCCGCCCGAGCGGTACAGCTTGATCGCGACCTCTCGGCCGAGGAGCTCGTCCGTCGCACGGAAGATGCTCGCCTCGCCGCCGCGGCCGATGACGTGCTGCGGCCGATAGCGGCCGAGGAGGGCCGGGATGGTCGACTCGGGCATCAGCTGTTCCGCGACCTCAGCAGCGCGAAGGAGGACTCGCCCAGGATGACGCTCCCGCCGTCGCCGAGGGAGAGCTCCGGGTCGCTCGAGAGCTCCAGCTCCCACGCCGAGCCGATCGCGTCCGGAAGCACGAACTCGACACCGTTTCCCGCGCCGTTCAGCAGGAGCAGGAACGAGTCGGCGCCCTCGTGGCGCAGCTCGAAGGCGATGGAGCGCGCCTCCGGGTCGCCCCAGTCCTCGTCCGCGAACGGCTCGCCGTCTGCGCGGAGGATGCAGACCACGTCCGGGCCGCCGACGTCGGGGGCGTGGCGGTACCACTCCGGCCGCAGCGCTGGCGATCCGAGCGGCGCAGGTGGATGAGCTTCGACGTGAACTCGTGGAGCTCCCAATCCGCGTTCTGCCAGTCGAACCACGAGATCTCGTTGTCCTGGCAGTAGGCGTTGTTGTTGCCCTGCTGGGTGCGGCCGATCTCGTCGCCGCCGAGGATCATCGGGACGCCGGCCGACAGCAGCACGGTCGCCAGGAAGTTCTTGCGCTGCCGGGTGCGGAAGGCGTTGATGCCCTCGTCGTCGGTCGGACCCTCGACTCCGTAGTTGCTGGACCGGTTGTCGGATTCGCCGTCGCGGTTGTCCTCGCCGTTCGCCTCGTTGTGCTTCTCGTTGTAGCTGGTGAGGTCGGCGAGGGTGAAGCCGTCGTGCGCCGTGATGAAGTTGACGCTGGAGAGCGGCGCGCGGCGCGAATCCTCGTAGATGTCCGGGCTGCCGAGGACGCGCTGCGACAGGGTGGAGAGCACGCCCGGCTCGCCGCGCCAGAAGTCGCGGACGTCGTCGCGGAACTTCCCGTTCCACTCCGACCAGTCGGCGGGGAAGCCGCCCAGCTGGTAGCCGGCGACGTCCCACGGTTCGGCGATCATCTTCACCTGCGCGAGCACCGGGTCCTGCTGGATCAGGGTCAGAAACGCGCCAGCGGAGGCTGGCGTCGCCGCCCTGGCGGGTCAGCGTGGTCGCCAGGTCGAAGCGGAAGCCGTCGATGTGCATGTCCTCGACCCAATAGCGAAGCGAGTCCATGATGACCTGCAGGGCGGCAGGGTGACTGACGTTCCAGCTGTTGCCGGTGCCCGTGGTGTCGAAGTAGTGCGCGCCGTCGCCCTCGACCAGCCGGTAGTACGAGGGGTTGTCGATGCCCTTGAAGCTGTAGGTGGGGCCCATGTCGTTGCCCTCGGCCGTGTGGTTGTAGACGACGTCGAGGATGACCTCGAGGCCGGCGGCGTGCAGAGCCTTCACCATGCCCTTGAACTCGTCCACCTGGTGCCCCGTGTCACCGGTCGCCGCGTACTCGTTAGTGCGGCGCGAAGAAGCCGATGGAGTTGTAGCCCCAGTAGTTGCGGAGGCCCTTCTCGGCGAGGTGCGCATCCTGGACGAACTGGTGGATGGGCAGCAGCTCGACCGCCGTCACCCCGAGGTTCTTCAGGTACTCGACGGCGGCGGGATGCGCCAGCCCGGCGTAGGTGCCGCGGAACTCCTCCGGCACCCACTCCATGAGCTTCGTGAATCCCTTCACGTGCATCTCGTAGATGATGGTCTCGCTCAGCGGGATGCGCGGCCGCTCGTGGTCGCCCCAGTCGAATTCCTGCCGGTCGATCGCAACGCCCAGCGCGACGTGGCGCGCTCCGTTGGTGTCGCTGCGGCGCTTCGGCCGCCCGAGCTGGTGCCCGAACACGGCCTGGGTGTTGTCCCAGTAGGCCGGTGACGGCACGGGCGTGCGGCGGGAGCAGCACCTTGGCGGGGAGAAGCGGAGGCCGTTCGCCGGGTCCCAGGGACCGTCGACCCGCAGGCCGTAGCGCGTGCCGGGGACGAGCCCGGGAACGAAGCCGTGGAAGACGTGGCCGGTGCGCTCGGGCAGCACCGTCTGCGTCTCGCGACCGCGGGCGTCGAACAGCGACACGATGACCTTGTCGGCGCGCTCGCTGTAGACGGCGACATTGGCGCCGCCCTCGCGCAGGGTGATGCCCAGCGGGTACGGCGTGGAGTCGGCGGTCATCGGCACGCTCGCTCGGAGGAGCGGCTGCTGCGGGCGGCGCAGCGAGGCTGGGGACAGGGCTGGGACACGGTGTCTCCGATCGGCGGTAGACCGCCACGATACCTGGGCGGGGCGTGGCCCTCCAGGCATTGACAGGGAGCAGCGGGGACGTTAGACCCGGGTCAGGAGTTCGCCAGACGCGGGCGTTCATCCACGCGACGACCTCGTCGCCACGATCCACGCGAGCCGCTTCTCGCCGTCGGCGAGCGGATGGTGGCGGTTGAGGGCGACCAGAAGCGCTGGGCCTTCGAGACTTCGCCGACCGTACCACCGTGCGCGCCTAGAGTGGCGTGACGCGCACCGCCTCGCCGAAGGCGGCGACGGCGTCCTGCGGCGACGCCACGAGACCGGCTCCGGAGAGGCTGACCTCCACCAGCCAGGCCCGCGCGTGTGAAGCGGAACACGCCCTCGTCCAAGGCCACGTCGTCGGCGCGCGCCCCGGCCGGGATGGTGCGGCGGAGCGCCGTGAGGGTGCGTACCACTCCAGCATCCGGGCGTTCTCGGCCCGGTCGAGTTCAGACCAGTCCAGCTTCGACCGCCGGAGCGTCTCGGGGTCCTGCGGGTCAGGCACGATGTCCGGGTCCCAGCCCATCTTGGCGAACTCCGCGATGCGCCCCTCGGCGGTAGCCTTCCCCAGCTCGGGCTCGGGGTGCGAGGTGAAGAACTGCCAGGGTGTGGTGGCCGCCCACTCCTCGCCCATGAACAGCATGGGGGTGAACGGTCCGAGCAGCGTGAGGGCCGCCGCGGCCGCCAGGCGCCCGGCGTCGAGCGTCGCGGTGAGGCGGTCGCCGGCGGCGCGGTTGCCGATCTGGTCGTGGTCCTGGCTGAACGCCACCAACCGGGTGAAGGGGATGTCGGGGTCGAGCGGCCGGCCGTGGTGGCGCTCCCGGAAGCTCGACCAGGTGCCATCGTGGAAGAACCCGCGCTGGAAGACCCTGACCAGCGCATCCGGCTGGGCGAAGTCGGCGTAGTAGCCGGTCGCCTCGCCGGTGAGGTTGGCGTGGATGCTGTGGTGCACGTCGTCGTCCCACTGCGCGTGCAGGCCGTAACCGTGGTGCGACCGCGTGCGGATGAGCTTCGGGTCGTTGAGGTCGCTCTCGGCGATGAGGGTGCGCGGGCGGCCGGTCTCTCCGGACAGTTCGTCGGCGAGCACCGCCAGCTCTTCGAGCAGGTGCGTCGCACCGGTGTCGGCCAGCGCATGCACCGCATCCAGGCGCAGGCCGTCGACGTGCATCTCGCGCAGCCAGTACTCGGCGTTGTCGAGGATGTAGCGGCGCACCTCGTCGGACTGCGGGCCGTCGAGGTTGATCTTGACGCCCCACGTGCTGGCGCCCTGCCCGAGGTACGGGCCGAACTTCGGGAGGTAGTTGCCGCTCGGGCCGAGGTGGTTGTAGACGACGTCCTGGATGACGGCGAGGCCGCGCTGGTGGCACGCCTCGACGAACCGCTGGTACGCCTCCGGGCCCCCGTACTGCTCCTGCACCGCGTACCAGAGCACGCCGTCGTAGCCCCAGTTGTGCGTGCCGTTGAAGGCGTTCACCGGGAGCAGCTCGACGGCGTCCACCCCGAGCTCGATCAGATGGTCCAGCCGGCCGGCCGCCGCATCCAGCGTCCCTTCGGGCGTGAACGTGCCGATGTGGAGTTCGTAGATCAGCGAGCCCGTCAGGTCGCGTCCCTCCCACATCCCGTCGGCCCACTCGTGCGCACGCGGATCGAACTCGCGGCTCAGCTCGTGCACGCCGTTCGGCTGACGCAGCGAGCGTGGGTCAGGGAACGGACCCTCGCCGTCCACCACGAATCCGTAGTCCACCGGCGCGTCCGGCAGGGCGGGCGACTCGGCGAGCCGCCACCAGCCCCGGTCGGCGCTTCGGCCGTGGCCGGGACGGGCGTGAGCGGGAACGTGCCCAGGTCGCCGAGCACCACATCCACGCTGCGCGCCTCCGGAGCCCAGACGGGAAGTCCCGCCCTCCCCAGCCGCCGGCCGTCATCGGACGACCGCCAGCAGTGCGACCGGGTACCGCTCGAAGACGGTGGCGAGCGGCACGCGTCCGCGATGCTCGCGGCCGGTGAGCTCGTCGCGCATGGGTTCCTCCCCGAGGTCGATGGTGGTGTCCGCCCAGCCGCCGGTCGCGGAGAGGCCGACGGGCAGGCGGGTCGCCAGCGCGATCGCGCCGCCGCGGTCGAAGCCGACGAGGTGGCCGGCGCGCGACCCCTCCGCGTAGACCGGGCGGTAGCCGGTGAACAACTCCGGGCGGTCCCGCAGCAGCCGCAGGGCACGCGACGTGACAAGCACCTTGGCCGCGCCCGACGAGTCGATCTCGGGCAGCCAGCCCTCGTCGATGTGGGCGAGCAGGGCTGCGGCGGCGTCGAACTCGACAGGGCGGCGGTTGTCCGGGTCGACCAGCGACCGCTCCCAGCGCTCGGAGCCCTGGTACACGTCCGGGCGCCCCGGCGACAGCAGCTGCAGCAGCTTCGCGCCGAGGCCGTTGACGGCGCCGGGCGCCTCGATCACCGCGGCGAGGGCTTCGACCTCGGCGCGCACCCGTTCGTCGTCGAAGGCGGCGTCGATCGCGGCGGCCATGCGGGTCTCGAACTCCTCGTCCGGGTCGGTCCAGGCGGTGGACGCGCCCGCCTCCTCGCCGCCTTCAGGGCGTAGCCCTGCAGGCGCTCACGGGAGGCCGGCCAGGCGCCAAGGACGGACTGCCAGAGCAGGCTCTCCAGCGACGCGTCGCCGACGCTGACGCGTTCGCGCACCGTGCGCAGGAACCGCTCGAAGCGCCCCGGCAGCTCGGCGAGCACGGCGATCCGGGCGCGGGTGTCCTCGCCGCGCTTGGTGTCGTGGGTGGAGAGCACGGTCATCGACTCGGGGAGGCGTCGCAGGCGGTCCTCCTGCCGCCGGTGGAACTCCTCCGGCGAGAGGGCGAACTCGGACGGGTCGCCGCCGACCTCCGTCAGCGAGACCAACCGGGTGAAGCGGTAGAAGGCGTTGTCCTCGACACCCTTCGCCATGATCGCGCCGGTCGTCTGCTCGAAGCGGTCGCCCAGCCGATCGGTGATGCGGGCGATGACCGGGACGAGGTCGGGCCGCGATTCCGCGGCGGCGAGGCGCGCCTCCTCGAGGTACTCGGCGCCGAACGGGAGGTAGCTGCGGTACACCGGGAACCACGCCGCCAGCTCGGCCACGGCATCCGCGGTCTCCTCGTCGGTGCCCTCGCCCAGCTCGCGGACGACGCGCAGGACCTCCGAGCGCAGGATGCCGTCGGCGACCGCCCGCTTGCGACGGTGGATCAGCTCCGTCCAGTCCTGGTTCTCCTCCCGGTCGTCGGTCTCGCCCGCGAGCGCGGTCAGCGGCCCCTCGCCGGCGGGGTCGATGAAGACCCGGTCGATGACGCCGAGGGCGTCGTAGCCGGTGGTGCCCTGCACGGGCCAGTCGGGCATCCGCTCGTCGCCCTCGATGATCTTCTCCACCCAGATCGGCGCATCGCCGGCGAGGGCGCGCAGACGCTCCAGGTACTGCCCCGGGTCGCGCAGGCCGTCGGGGTGGTCGACGCGGAGGCCGTCCGCGATGCCCTCGCGCAGCCAGCGGCCGATCTCGCGGTGGGTGTCGTCGAAGACCTGCTGATCCTCGACCCGGAGGCCCGCGAGGGTGGTGACCGCGAAGAACCGGCGGTAGTTCAGCTCGGCGTCCGCGCGGCGCCACGACATGAGCTCGTAGTCCTGGCGGTCGTGGACCTCGCGCGGGCTGCCGTCGCCGGTGCCCGGCGCGATCGGGAACCGGTGGTCGTAGTACCGGAGCTCGCCGTCTTCGATGCGCAGCGCATCCAACTCGTCGGCGCCGTCACCGAGGATCGGGAGCCGCAGTTTCCCGTGGCCGAACTCCCAGTCGATGTCGAAGTACGGCGCATAGCGCGACCGGCGCCCGTGCGTCAGCAGGTCCCACCACCACGGGTTGACGGCGGGCGTGGCGACGCCCATGTGGTTGGGGACGATGTCGACGAGCACCTTCAAGCCGCGCTCGTGGGCGGCGTCGGCGAACTCCCGAAGGGCCTCCGGGCCGCCGCGGGACGCATCCACCCGGCTGTGGTCGACGACGTCGTAGCCGTGCATCGATCCCGGCTCGGCTTCGAGCAACGGCGACAGGTAGACCCAGTCCGCGCCGAGCCGCTGGATGTGGTCGAGCACCTGCATCGCATCGCGCAGAGTGAAGGAGGGGGAGATCTGAAGGCGGTAGGTGCTCACAGCCTCATTGTGCGGGAGCGCATCGGGCGCCAGTAGGCCTTGAATTCGCGCGAGCCTGCGATTGCTAGACAAGCAAGCAATATGGATAGACTAACTACATATCCGACGTACGAGCCGTCGGAGAAGAGGGGAGTGACCGGGATGGGCGTGCTCAGCTACGGAGGCACCGACTACCCCTTCGGGGATCGGATGCTGGCGCACCTCCAGGTCGTCATCACCACGAAACTGCGCCGGCGCGAGAGCTTCGCCCTGAGCTGGGTGCCGGACGGCGACGGCGGGCGCGAGGCGATCTGGGTCGACAACGGTCTGCCGATCCGCTTCCGGTACGACGAGTCGACGATCGAGCCGCTCAATCGCGACTGGCTGGAGGCCTTGATGGACGGCACCCACCGCCCGAACGGCCTGCTGGTGATGCCCGAGCCCGAACGCATAGCGGCCAGACACTAGACCTCCTCGTTTCTCGGTGACCTATCGTCATCGCCTTGCTGCACCGGATGCGCGACGCGGTCGACCGCATAGACGTTGCCGGCAACGCCGGGCGCCCGTATGGTCGCCGCGACCGCCTCGACTGAGCATGCGGTGTGACGTGGTGGCGCGGGGGTAGACCGCCACACCGAACGGTGGGACCGTCTATGGGGTATCCGAACCGGACCACGAAAGGGGACCTCATGGGACTCGACGACAAGATCGAGAACGCCGGCGAGAAGCTCGGCGGCAGCGCCAAGGAGGCCGCGGGCAAGGCGACCGACAACGAGCGCCTCGAGGCCGAGGGCAAGGGCGACCAGGCCAAGGCCGACGTCAAGCAGGCCGGCGAGAAGATCAAGGACGCATTCAAGGACTGACGACCGGCGAGCCACGAAGCCCCCGCCCGGGTCCACGTGGGCGGGGGCTTCGTCATGCCCGGACAGCCGCATCCGTCGCCTGAGATTCATCTTTCGTTAACCGGCGCGGCGGAGTAGTTTCCGGTCCATGGGAGACCGGACGGATCGTGCGCGCGCGTGGCGCCGCGCCGCCGTCGGCGCCGTCCTGGCGGCACTCGCCCTCCTCGCGACCGTCGCGGTGGCCGTCGCCATCCCGACCCAGGGCGAGAACCCGCGGGCCTGGGGCGTCGTCGTCTGCGGGGTGATCACCGTCGCGATCTGCGTGGACGTGGCCGTGCGTAATCGGCGTCTGCTCCGCCACTACCGGGGCGACGACCTCGCCCCGCGCCATCACGTGCGGGCGAAGGCCGCGCGGTAGCGGGTCGGCGGCACGCCCACCTCGGCGTCGAAGTGATGGCGCAGCAGCGTCGCGCTGCCGAAGCCGCAGCGGCGGGCCACCTCGTCGATGGGAAGATCCGTCGTCTCCAGCAGGAGCCGGGCGTGCAGCACGCGCTGGGTGGTCAGCCACTGCATCGGCGGCACGCCGGTCTCGGCGACGAACCGCCGCGCGAAGCTGCGCGTCGACATGTGGACCCGCTCGGCCAGGCTGCTGACGCTGTGCGGCTCGTCGAGGCGGTCGGTCAGGTGGTCGAGCAGCTCGCTGAAGGTGTCGTCCGTGCAGTCGCTGACCGGCTTGTCGATGTACTGCCGCTGGCCGTCGTCGCGCTGCGGGGGACGACCATGTTGCGGGCGATGGTGTTGGCGACGGCACTGCCGAGCTCGCGGCGCACGAGGTGGAGGCTGGCGTCGATGCCCGCGGAGGTCCCAGCGCTGGTGATCAGGCGGCCGTCGTCCACGAACAGGACATCGGGGTCGACCCGGGCCTCCGGGAACCGGCGCTGCAGCTCGGCGGAGTAGCGCCAGTGCGTCGTGCAGTCCCGGCCGTCGAGGAGACCGGCGGCGCCCAGGGCGAAGGCGCCGGAGCAGACGCTGAGCAGGATCGCGCCCCGGTCGTAGGCGCGGCGGAGCGCATCCAGGAACTCCTCGGGGTACTCGTCGCGCACGGTGGCGGCGGGGACGGCGATCAGGTCGGCGTCGTCCATCGCCTCGAGGCCGTACGGCGCGGTGAGGGTGACGCCGGTCGGATTCGTCACCGGCTTCCCGGGGTCGATCGCGCAGACGCGGAAGTCGAAGGGCTCGAGGCCGGCGTAGCTGCGGTCGAGGCCGAAGACCTCGCAGACGACGCCGAATTCGAACATGGCGAAGTCGTCGATGAGGGGGACCGCCACGGATCGGATCATGCCCGCCAGTGTAGTGGCGGAATCTTTACGAGGATAGACCGAAAGCCACCTCGTGTCCGGATATTTACGTTCGTAACGTTGGTGTCATGGCAAACGCGACATGGACACAGGGAATGGAACACGGCTGGGTCGGCCGACCGGCCCGCACGGGCGACCGGGCGCGGACGCCGCGGCGGTTCGTGCTCAGCGACTGGCTGCCGGCGGCGATCCAGGCGCGCGGCGGAAGCGTCACGCGCGAGACCGATCGCGCGCTCAGCGACCTGCGCGCGGCGCAATCCGCACGCGAGACCGGTCGCTAGCGCATCCCTTCGGTGAGATTTGTGCCAAATCGCGGTTATGGCGTCGCGATAACCGCGATTTGGCACAAATCTCCGACAAGGCGAGCGGCTCAGGCGGAGGCGACGCGGGCGGGGGATGGCACGGGACCGACGGAGGCGCGGCGCACCAGTTGCGCGTCGAAGACGACGGCCTCCTCATCCACGCGCTCGCCGTGGATGCGCTGCAGCGCCAGGCGGGCGGCTGCAGCGCCGAGCTCGTAGATCGGCTGCTCGACGACGGTCAGCGGGGGCGTGGTGATGCGCGTCCACTCGGGGTTGTCGAAGGTGATCAGCGACACGTCGTCGGGCACCCCCAGGCCGAGCGACCGGATGGTCTGGAGCACGGTCATCCCGATCAGGCTGTCCGAGGCGATGACGGCGGTGACGGGGTCGTCGCCGGTCAGGAGTTCGCGCGCCACCGCCTCCACTCCGCGCCGGCGGGCGTCGAGGCGGATGTGGCTCTCGGGTGACGGGATGCCTGCGTCGGTGAGCGCCTCCATCACGCCGTCCACACGATCCGCCACGCTCGACATGGTGATGCGATCCCCGGGGGTGTAGGCCTGCGCGGGGTGGTCGTGCGTGGAGATGAACGCGATGCGCCGGTGGCCTTCGGCGAGCAACTCCGCGGTCGCGCGGGCGGCCGCCGACCGGTTGTCCACCGTGACGGAGTCGTAGTGCTCCCCGTCGGCGCGGCGGTCGAGCAGCACGAGCGGACGTCCCGCCGCCGGCGCGGCCGCCAGGTGTGCGACGCGGGCGGAGGACGCCGGCGCCACGATGAGGGCGTCGACCTGCTTGTCGAGCAGGACGTCGACGGCGGCCTGCTCCGCATCCACGTCCTCGTCGGAGTTGGTCAGGATGACGTCGTAACCGGCCTTGCTGGCGACGTCGGAGATCCCACGCATGGCGTGCGCGAAGAACGGGTTCTCGATGTCGCCGACGACGACCCCGATCGTGTTCGAGCGGCCCGTGTTCATCGACCTCGCGAGCGCGTTCGGCCGGTAGTTCAGCTCCTCGGCCGCGGCGAGCACACGCGAGCGCACCGCCTCGCTCACCTGCCCGTAGTCGCCCAGCGCGCGGGCCGCAGTGGCCTTCGAGACCTTCGCCGCTTTGGCGATGTCGGCCACCGTGACGGCGCGGCGGGACGCGGGGCGTGGGGACATCGGTGGACCCTTCCTTTTCTCGCTTCCCGTTTGACGAACCCGGGAAACGTGTTGTAGCGTCCCAGAAAACCAACTGAGACCGGTCTCAGGCTAAACGACAGAGACCGGTCTCAGCAACCACAGATCGACGAGGATCGCACGCCACGTTTCTCGCCGCACCATCCCCCGACGATTGGACCCCGCAGTGAAACGACGCACTCTCCTCCGGCCGGCCGGTCTGCTGGCCGCAGCGGCCTCCGCCGCCCTCGTCCTCGCCGCCTGCAGTTCGGGCGGCGCCTCGGGCGCCTCCACCAAAGACAACCCGTACGGCCTCATCGAGGCGGGCACCGTCCGCGTCGCGAGCCTCGGCGACGCGAAGCCGTACACGTTCACCGACGCGAGCGGCGACTTCACCGGCTTCGACGTGGAGCTGTTCACCGACGTCGCCAAGCGCGCGCACCTCGGCAAGGCCGTCTTCACCGGACAGGACTTCTCGGGCCTGCTCGCCGCGGTCGCGAACCACCAGTTCGACGTCGGCGTCGCCGCCATCGGCATCACCGACGAGCGCAAGAAGACGGTCGACTTCTCGGACGGCTACCTCGCCGGCTACCTGACGGTGCTCACGACGAAGACGTCGGGCATCGACTCGAAGGCCGACCTCGCCGGCAAGCGCCTCGGCGTCGTGCAGGGCACGCTGCAGGAGTCGTACGCGGTGAAGAACTTCCCGAAGGCGAACCTCGTCCGGTTCCCGGACAACAACGCCGCCGTCTCCGCCCTCAACAGCGGCTCGGTGGATGCGCACTTCCTCGACTACGAGGCGGCGAAGAGCTACGTCGCGCAGTACCCGTCCCTCAAGGACGCCGACGACATCCCCTCGTTCGATGCGCCCGCCGGCTTCGCCATCGCCAAGGGCAACCCCGCCCTGAAGAGCGCGCTCGACAAGGCGCTGCACGCGGCGATGGAGGACGGCACCTGGAAGAAGCTCTACCAGAAGTGGTTCCCGGGCTCGCCGATGCCGAAGCAGTACCTGCCGAAGGCGGAGCAGGATTCGACCCCCACCCCGTCCAAGTAGGACGGCCGCACGGAGATCCCCATGGACTGGCTCACCACCATCACGCACACCTTCTTCGACATCCCCTCCATGCTGCAGGTCTTCCCGCAGCTGCTGGGCGTCGGACTCGTCAACACGCTGATCATCTCGATCGCGGCGACCGTCATCGGCGTCGTGCTCGGCATGGTGGTCGCCGTCATGGGGATCTCCACCTCCCGCTGGCTGCGCATCCCCGCCCGCGTCTACACGGACGTGTTCCGCGGCCTGCCGGCGATCCTCACCATCCTGCTCATCGGCCAGGGCTTCGCGCGCTTCTCGCAGTCGATCTTCGGACCGTCGCCGTATCCGCTCGGCATCCTGGCGCTGTCGCTCATCGCGGCCGCGTACATCGGCGAGATCTTCCGCGCCGGCATCCAGAGCGTCGACCGCGGTCAGCTGGAGGCGTGCCGCGCGCTCGGCCTCAGCTACGGCAAGGCGATGCGCCTGGTCGTCGTGCCGCAAGGCGTCCGCCGGGTGCTGCCCGCTCTGGTCAACCAGTTCATCGCCATCGTGAAGGACTCGAGCCTCGTGTACTTCCTCGGCCTGCTGGTGGGCGAGCGCGAGCTGTTCCGAGTGGGTCAGGATGCGGCCGTGCTGACCGGCAACCTGTCGCCGCTGGTGCTCGCCGGACTGTTCTATCTGGTCATCACCGTGCCGCTCACGCACCTCGTCAACTACTTCGACAACCGGTTCCGCACCGGGCGCCGCAAGCCGGCGCCGCCGAAGAGCGGACTGGACGAGCTGGACGAGGTCCAGCCTCCGGCCGCCCTCACCCTCGGGAGCAACACATGACCTACACCTCGCCTCTCCCCGCCCAGACCACCCCGGACTTCCGCGGCTCGGCGCTCGACCTCGTCGACCTGACGATGGCCTACGGCGACATCGACGTGCTGCGCGGCGTGTCGATCTCGGTGGCGCCGGGTAGCACGACCTGCGTCATCGGACCGTCCGGCTCGGGCAAGTCGACCATGCTGCGCGGCATCAACCGCCTCCACGAGCCGAAGAGCGGCGACGTGCGGCTCGACGGCCAGAGCATCCTGGGCACCAAGCCCGACGCGCTCCGCCGCAGGATCGGCCTGGTCTTCCAGCACTTCAACCTCTTCCCGGACCACACGGCGCTGCAGAACGTCATGCTCGCGCTGCGGAGCGTGAAGCGGATGTCGAAGGCGGAAGCGCAACGCGTCGCCGAGGAGCGGCTCCACGAAGTAGGCCTGGGGAGCGCATGGACCACCGTCCGCGCGACCTCTCCGGTGGCCAGCAGCAGCGCGTCGCGATCGCCCGCGCGCTCGCGATGGAGCCGGAGGTGATGCTCTTCGACGAGGTCACCAGCGCCCTCGACCCGGAGCTCGTCAAGGGCGTGCTCAACCTCATGGCCGATCTCGGTCGCCGGGGATGACCATGGTCGTCGTCACGCACGAGATGAACTTCGCCCGCAAGGTCGCCGACCAGGTGGTCTTCATGGACGAGGGACGCGTCGTGGAGGCCGGGCGACCGGACGACCTGTTCGACCGGCCGCAGAGCCCCCGCCTGCAGCGCTTCCTGTCGGAGGTGCTGTGAGCGCGCAGCCGCTCCGCGTCGGCCTCATCGGGTACGGCGTCGCCGGGCGGGTGTTCCACGCGCCGTTCCTCGCGGCGGATCCCGCGTTCGAGCTGACGGCGGTCGTCACGTCGCAGGCCGACCGGCTCGCCGCCGACCACCCCTCCGCGGTAGCGCTGCCCGACGTGGATGCGCTGCTCGCCACACAGGGGGTCGACCTGGTCGTCGTCGCCTCGCCGACGCCGCTGCACGTCGGCCACGCGACGGCCGCGGTGGATGCCGGGCTGCCGACGGTCGTCGACAAGCCGTTCGCGCCGGACTCCGGCTCGGGGCGTGCCCTCATCGAGCGCGCAGAGGCGGCGCGCGTGCCCTTCACGGTGTTCCAGAACCGCCGGTGGGACGGCGACTTCCTCACCCTCCGCCGCGTGGTCGGCGACGGAGCGCTCGGCGACATCCGGCGCTTCGAGTCCCGGTTCGAATGGTGGAAGCCGTCCGCCGACGACTCGTGGAAGTCCACGACAGGAGCGGCGGAGGGCGGCGGCATCCTGTTCGACCTCGGAGCTCACCTGATCGACCAGGCGCTCCTGCTGTTCGGACCCGCGGCCGTCGCCCACGCGGAGGTCCGCACCCGGCGCGGCGGTGCCGCCGACGACGACGCGTTCGTCGTGCTCGAGCACGGCAGCGGGACGACGAGCCACCTGTGGATGAGCGCCGTCGCGCCCATCTCGGGCCCGCGATTCCGCGTGCTCGGCTCACGCTCCGGATTCGTCTCGTGGGGGCTCGACCCGCAGGAGGGTCAGCTCGCGGGCGGCATGCGCCCCGGCGACGCGCGCCTCGGCCGCGCCACCTCCCCGGCACGGCTGGGCACCGACGCGCACCCGGACGAGGTGCCGCTGGCACCCGGCGACTACGCCGACTTCTACCGCCGGCTCGCGGCCTCCCTCCGGGACGGCACGCCGCTGCCGGTCGAACCGCGGGACAGCCTCGCGGTCCTCGAACTGATCGACACCATCCACACTCAGAACCGAAAGTGAGCACCATGACTGCACCATCCATCCGTTCCCGCGTCGTCGTCATCGGCGGCGGCGTGCTGGGCGTGTCCACCGCCACGCAGCTGGTCCGCGCCGGGGCCGAGGTGACGCTGCTCACCGAGGGCGAGCTGGCCGGCGGCGCGAGCGGGCGCTCGCTCTCCTGGCTGAACACCGCGGGTCTGCGCTCGCCGGAGTACCACGCCCTGCGTCAGCTCGGCATCGATCGCTACCGCACCCTCGCGGCCCGAGAGGACGTCTCGGCGTTCCTGCGCTTCGACGGCGGCCTGACCTGGGCTCCGGAGGGCGAGTCGTTCCGTCCGATCCTCGAGCACGAGCGCGCCATCGGCTACGACGCCCAGTGGGTGACCGCCGACCAGGTGGCCGACGTGACGCCCGGCGTCGACCCGGCCGCGATCGCCGAGGAGGGCGCCATCTTCAACCCGGGCGAGGGATGGGTCGACCTGCCGTCGCTCATCGCCCACCTCGCTGAGGAGTTCACCGCGCGCGGTGGCCGGCTGATCGCGGACGCCGGCCACGTCGAGGTCCTCGTGGAGGACGGCCGCGCCGTCGGTGCGGTCACGCCGGACGGTCGCCGGTTCGAGGCGGACGCGGTCCTCCTCGCGACGGGCCCGGGTGTCCCTGCGCAGGTCGCCCAGCACGGTGTCCGCATCGAGGACGGCAGCCCCGCCGCGCTGCTGGTCTGGACGAAGCCCATCGACACCGAGCTGACGGCGGTGCTGAACACGCCGAACGTCGCGGTCCGCCCGACGCCGACCGGCGCCCTGGCGCTCGACTCGGCGTGGTCGGAGGAAGCGCTCGTCGTCGGGGACGACGGCAGCATCACGGTTCCCGACGGCATCCTGGAGCGCCTGCTGGAGGAGGCGTCTCGCGTCCTCGCCGGCAACCCGGCGCTCGAGCTGGACGGCTTCGGCACCGGCGGCAAGCCCATCCCGGGCGACGGCGAGCCCGTGCTCGGCGAGCTGGAGCAGATCTCCGGCTACTTCGTCGCCTTCACGCACAGCGGTGCGACGCTGGGGCTCATCGCCGGCGAACTGCTCGCCCGCGAGATCCTCACCGGCGAGAAGTCGCCGCTGCTCGACACGTTCCGCCCCGCGCGTTTCAGCGCGGCGCTCGTGTGACGGGAGTCGCTGTCTAATCGGCGGAGGGGTCAGGTGGGATGGGCCCCTCCGCTACCTCGCGTCGCGCTGTCGCTCGAGGAAGAGCTCGCGGTTCTGTGTACTGCTGCGTCCTCAGCTCGTCGAGGTCTTCCTCGAGTCGGGCGACGGCGCGGTTCGCCTCCCAGACCTCGGCCTCGGTGATGTCCGAGACGCGGTGCAGCGCGGCGCGGAAGCCGGGATCGTCTGCCGCTCCCTCGCGCGCGGCGAGCGCGTGGAAGTCCTCCTGCATGCGGGCCATCTGCGAGCGGTAGTACGCGACGCCTTCCTCGGCCCTCTCGAGGCGGCGCCGCGCGACGACGACCGCTTGGTCCTGGGCGTCCTCCAGCTCACGGAGCGATGAGTACTCGGTCATGTGATGCTGTTCACTCCGTGGGTGTAGTCCGAATGCGACAGGATGTGGTCGACGCCCTCATCCACCTTCCCGGCGACCAGGCCGGCGAGGAGCGCGTTGTTCGCTTTGGCGCTTCCCAAAGCGAGGAGGATTTCGGCGGTGAGGGCTTCCGTCCTCACCCACGCGCCGGAGCGGACCATGGCGTTCTTGCCGTGGACCATCGGCGGAAGGAGGGCGTGCAGGAGCCCCACCGCGGCGTTGTGCACCAGCTCATCGATCGCCTCCTGCGCTCCGTGAACCAGGTCGTCGAGACCCTTGCCGATTCCCTCGATCACGCTCGCCAGGTTGTCCCAGGCCTGTTCGGCCTGGCCCCATCCGTAGTCGGACATGTCCTACTCCTTTCCCCTATCGCCCGGCGAAGATCGACGCCCACCGTGCGTCCTGCTCGACCGCGTTGCTCATGGCGGCGCCGATGCCGGCGGTCAACCTGTGCACGGTGGCGACGTGGTCGTCCACCAGGCGGTTCACCGCGGTGACCGCGTGCTCGTCGATGTTGTCCGAGACGCGCAGGCGCTCGGTGATCACACAGTTCTCGATATCCGTCGCCGTGATGTAAGGAATCCCGGAGACGGCGCGACAGGCATCGTCGAGGCTGACCTGCAGCTGCGGGACCAGGGAGCTGTTCACCGACTTCACCTGCGTCAGCAGATCGGACGTGCTGAAGATCGAGGACGCCAGGGAGGCCGCCGCGAGCGTATCCATCGCGACGAGCATCGCCGACACGGACCTACCGACCGACTCGCCGACCAACGGATTCCGCAGCACCGTCATGGCTCCGGAGACGCCCGCCGCGACGGCCGTGCGGTACGCCGGTGGCACCCCTGCAGCAGGTTCTCGGTGATCTCCAGCCTGCTCCGCCCGGTCTTCGTGATGTCCGTGATCCGGCCGTCCGTGAAATGGAATCCGGTATCCAGGTTGTGATACTGAAGCGGGTCCTGCCCCGGCAGTCCGTGCACGAAGATGGCCGTGCCCGACGTGTTGCCGCGCGAATTGCCGATCGGGTCCCACTCGTTTACGAAGTTGCGGAAGGGGTTCCTGCCGGCGGCGATCTCCTTCGTCAGCCACTCGCGCTGCTCCGGGGACATCGCATCCCACGGGTCGGGGGAGTTGAAGGTCGTCGAGGACCAGTGGAGATCGGAGGCGACGAGCGTGGCTACGTGGCCCCCCAGGGAATGTCCGACCGTGTCGAAGGTGGCCTCGGGGTGCTTCGCGAGCACGCGCGATCGAACCTTCTTCGCATACTCCTTGGCCTCGGCCGCCTGCGTCCCCCGACAGACTTGCCGGCCATGACCTCCTGCGAGTCTGCGTTCAGATCGGCGTGGTCGGCGGGATTGGTCCCCGCGAAGGCGACGAAGACGTGCCCGTAGTCGGGTTCGCCGTTGACCAGCGGCGCCACCGCGATGCCCTGCAGACCCGTGACCGGATCGCTGACGGGGCAGGGTCGTTGAGGATGATGAAGCGCGGGTTTCCGGGTGGGAATCTGTGGTTCTCTTTCCAGGGCAATTTCCGCCACTTGGGGTCGACGTTGTAGGCCGCCTGTGCGATCTCCGCATAATCCTCGTCGGTGGTCAACTCAGCACCTCGGAGCTGCCGTCGCTGTAGACAACGGTGACACTGTGGGGCGGCGGTGCGCCGGGAGCGATTGTCGGCAGCGCATCGCCTCCAGACAGAAACGTCCCGAGGATCTCCTCATAACGCTTGCCGTCCACCGTGACATACGCGCTCGCTCCCCAAGCGCCGCTGCCGTCGACGTGGCCCTCGTCCGCGAACGTGATTGCTTCAATTTGCGGGTTTGGATAGTCCTGCACGAACTGCAGCGCGACCCTACGCTGGTTGGCCAGGTTCCTTTCGGTCGATAGCTGCTTGTTCACCATTCCTCCGTAGAGCGAGCAGGCGGTCGTGCCCGCTGTCGTTGCCGCGATGAGCGCGAGGGCCGCGAGCATCATTGTGATCTTCCGAGTACGAGGCGTCCCGGCGCCCTGGCCGTCACTCGAGCACCTCGGATGTGCCATCGCTGTAGATCACGGTTACGGATGGCGGGGTCGAGTGCGGGGCCACCGGGGGCAGCCCGTCTCCGCTTGATACCAGCGTGTCCAGTAATTCGTGGTATTCCTTCCCCGCGACCGTTACGACGGCGCTGGCCCCCCAGGCGCCGCTACCATCGATATGGCCCTCGTTGACGAACCGGATGGTTTCGAGGTCCGGATTCGGGTACCCCCGAATCAGATCCAGCGCGACCTTCCGCTGATTAGCCAGATTTCCCTCGGTCGATAGCTGCTTGTTCACCATTCCTCCGTAGGGCGAGCAGGCGGTCAGGCCCGCTGTCGTTGCCGCGATGAGCGCGAGGGCCGTGAGCAACGACGCGAGGCCTCGGCACATGATGGCGGCTCCCCATACTGGCCGTCATTCGAGCACCTCCAGCTGAACCGCGACCTTCCGCTGGTTCGCCGAGTTCCCCTCCGTCGACAGCTGCTGGTTCACGAGCGCCGAGCACGCAGACAGCGCCACCTCGCTCGTCGCGAGAACCGCGACGAGCGCCGGAGTCGCCGCGCTGCGCGGCCACCGCTCGGGATTCAAGTGCACAACTATCCATTCATATGTGAATACCAGTCCGCCTAGACTACCCGGTCTAGTCGCCGCCGCGCCGGTCTCCTAAGCTCGGAGGGTGGATGAGATCGCAGCAGCCGGGTTCCTGTTCGACATGGACGGCACGCTCGTCGACTCGACCGCGGTCGTCGAGCAGGTGTGGACGGCGTTCTGCGAGCGGCACGGCATCGATCCGGCCGCGATGCTCGCCTTCGCGCACGGACGACAGGCTGCCGACACCATCGCGCACTTCCTCCCCGACCTGAGCGAGGGCGAGCGCGCGGAGTTGCTCCGCGAGTTGGTCGCGGAGGAGCTGACGCGCACCGACGGCATCGTCGAGGTGCCCGGTGCGGCCGCGCTGGTTTCGCGGCTGGTGGCGGATGGCGCGTCGGTCGCAGTGGTGACCAGCGCACCCCGGGAGCTCGCCATCACCCGCTTGCGCGCCGCAGGCGTTCCGGTACCCGAGGTCCTCGTCGCGGCCGAGGATGTCGAGCGCGGCAAGCCCGATCCGCAGGCCTACCTCCTCGCTGCCGAGCGACTCGGGGTGCCCATCTCCGAGTGCGTCGTGTTCGAGGACGCGGAGGCGGGTCTCGCCGCCGGGATCGCCTCTGGTGCGCGTGTGATCGTGGTCGGGGGCCACGAGTCGGCGATCACGGCCGAACTGCCGCGGCTCGCGCACTACACCGACTTCACGACGATCTCCGCCTGACCGACGGGTCGGCTTCGGCGGTCAGCGCGCGGTGAGGCCGCTGCCCTGCCCGCAGATGGTGGTGCGCACCCAGCCCTCCGCGTCCGCCGGCGCCAGCTCGCCGGAGCGCACCAGGCGCACGAAGTCGAGCGCGTGGTCGGTGAGGCGTCCGTCGGCGGTATCGGGCGCATCCCGGCCCACGTGGATGGAGAGCCAGCGCGTCGCGGGCGCGCCGATCCGCGCCGCGACGGCCACGATGCCGGCGAAGTGCCGAGCCTGACCGTCGGTGCCGTCGTCGACGTGGCGGCGGAAGCCCCGGCCGCGGATCCGGTTCGATCCGCCGCGGCCGGCATCGACCGGCCAGAGCGGACCGCGCCGCACGCCGGCCGCCTCGTGCCCGAGCCGCCGGAGGAACTCGCCCGGAGTCGACGTCCGGGCCGCGACCCGCGAGCACGCCTCCGCGAGCCGGCTGCAGGCGTCCGCGGTCACCCTTTCCGCCCGTCGACCAGCGCCTCGGCCCCCGCCTGCCACCACACCCGCGGCAGGGCCGCCGTTGCAGGTGCCGTCGCTGACGCCCGGGTGCTTCACCCAGAGCAGCGCATCCAGCTTGCCTTCCGTGCCCTCCGTCACCTTCGGGTCCTCGCCGAGGTTTCGCGCCGGGAGGGTTGCACCAGGTGCCGGTCCAGCCGTTGGCGTTGCGGGAGACGTCGATGACGTAGTGCTTCCAGCCCACCTTCGACGACAGGCGCCCGGCGTAGTCGCGCTCACGCGAGGTCGTGTCGAAGTTGGAGACGTTCGTGAAGAAGCCGTGCGCTCCCTGCACTCCGGCCTTCTCCAGCCAGGCCGCCTGGGCCGAGGGGAGAGCCAGCGCGCGTTGCCGCCGTCGAGATAGGTCGCGATGCCCGCCCCCTCGAGGATGCCGACCGAGGCCTTGAGCAGGGGCAGTCGTACCTCGGCGGATCCGTCGCACTTCTTGTCGGCGAGCATCCCCAGCGAGTCGGGCTCGAGCAGCACCACCGCGTGGCTGCCGCGGAGAGTGGATGCGATGGTGCGCATCCACGGCAGGTACTGGTCCGGCGCGAGGCCGCCCTTCGAGTAGCCGCCGCAGTCGCGGTTCGGGATGGCGTACGCCACGAACACCGGTGTCGCCTGCTGTGCGCGAGCGTCGGCGACGTCGTTGCGCAATTCGGTCACCAGGCGGTCACCCTGGAACCACTCGCCGAGCCAGACCGCGGTAGGGATGTCGGCGATCCGCCCGGCGATGAGGGAGGAGGCCGTGTCGCCCTGCTGCTCGAATCGGGCGGCCGCGGCGGCGGCCTCGGTGTTCGGGTCGAGGTACAGCCGGGTGGATGCGAACGCCCGCGACGCATCACCGGTCGGGGTCGCGGTCGTACTCGTGGACGGCGTCGGTGACGGCGCGGCGGCCGGCGCAGCCCCGCGGCGCGCGAGTCCGAGGGCCGCCGCACCGGCGACGATCGCCACGGCCAGCACGACGGAGGTGACGATGATCGGCTTGCGCATCCGCTCCCTTCCCGCACGGCGCCGGAAAGCACACCCTAACAGCGCGATGTGCACGGCCCGCGTGTCGCCCCGAAATGGGGGACAGCCGCTTGTCCTCCAAATGACCCCACAGAACGGTCTTTCTGGCTATGCTCGCGGTTGTCACACCCCGAGTTACTCCCTTGAGCCCTGCAGGACGGACCCGAAACCCGTTCCGCAGGAAGACCCAGAACGCTGCAAAGGACGTATCGTGCACACCTCTTCCTACAACCATGCCCACGACCGGGCCCAGCTGCTCGCCCGCCGTCACGAGCGCGACCTGCACTGGGCGAAGGCAGCGCCGTCGCCAGCAGGAGCGCGCCGCCGCCGAAGCGCGCGCCCTGCTCGCCGCGCATCCGCTCCGCCTCGCTCGCCCGACCCTCTGGACCGCGGGCGCTTCGCTCGCCGTCGTCGCCGGCGGCTGGCTCCTGGCCGTCGGTGCGGTGACGCCCGCCTGGTCGGCCGTCGTCGACGGTGTCGCGATGGCGCTGGCCGTCGCCGTGCTCGTCGGGGCGACCGTCGCGATCGGCCGCCTGCAGTCCCGGCGCGCGGCCGCCCGGGTGCTTCTGCGCTCGCGAGAGGCGCGCCTGTCGCACACGCAGTTCCACATCCAGGAGAGCGTCCACTCGTTCATCGACGCGCGGGTGGATGTGGTCAACACGCGGGAGACCCTGTCCGCCTGACGCCTTCGGCGCCGCCGCCCGCCAGGGTTTCTATAATCGAACACATGCCCCGCTCCGACGACGGCGCCGGAACCGGCGCGCCCCCGCTGCAGACGCTGTCGCGCGGCATCCGGATGCTGGAACTGCTCGCCGAGGCCGGTGAACCGCTGACCATCCAGGCCATCGCGTCGCGCCTGGGCCTGCACCGGTCGATCGCCTACCGCATCCTGCGCACTTCGAGGATCACGGGCTGGTGGTGCGGGACGCTTCAGGCGCCGTCGAGCTCGGCCCGCGCATGGCGTCGCTCGCCCGCGCCGTGTCCCGCGACCTGCAGGTCAGCCGCGCTGCCGCAGCTGACCGCTGTCGCGAACGAGCTGACGATGACGGCGTTCCTCGCGGTGCTCGACCGCCACGACGTCGTGACGCTCGTGACCGTCGAGCCGTCGCACGCGCATGCCACGGTCGCCCAGCGGCCGGGCACGCGGCATCCGCTCGCGTCGGGGGCTCTCCGGTATCGCGATCCAGTCGACGCTGACCGAAGCGCAGTGGCGCGCACTGCCCGGGAGCACGCGAGCGCGACAGGCCTACTCGCCCGCGAACGCGCCGCGACGGAGGCCACGACGGGTCATCGCCGGGCTGGCGTCGATCGCCGTCCCGGTGTCCGCGCCGGGTCGGCCCGTCGCGGCGCTCGCCGTGGTCTGCGTCTGCGAACGGCGTCGACGCTGCAGCGATCGGCGCGCGGCTTCGGGCCGCGGCGGACGCCGTCGAGGCGGAGCTGCGCTGACCAGGCGCCCCACCCCCGTCCCCCACACCCTCGATGAGGATGCTGCCGGACGCTAGCGGTCAGCGCCTCCGCCCGCAGGATGGGCCGGAAGAAGGCCGCCAGCTCGTCCGTGGCGGTGAGCGGCAGCACGTTCGCGACGTACTGGTCGGGTCGCACGACGACGATCGCGCCGCCGCGGTCGATACCGCGCTCGGCGAAGATGTCGTCGACCGGGCTGGCGGCGTAGACCTTCTCGTAGTCGATGAGGCCGAACGGTCCCACGTGGGGAGGAACAGTCGCGGCACGACGCCGAGGTCCACCCGTGTGTGGTCCTGCTGGTAGATCACCTTCACGTCGAACCAGGCGTCGGGGTCGGCGCCCTCCGGGGTCGCGGCGAGTGGCGACTCGGGCGAGGACGACATCCACTCGGCCAGCTCGGCGACCGGCGAGTTATCTCCCGCGGCCGCCGCGTCGGCGAACACGTAGATGCGCCACCGTCCGTCGGCGCGCGCATGATGTCCCAAGTGCACCGGGTTGCCGTCGCACACGCGCTCGACCGGGGCCGACTTGAACCGCTTCCCGGTCGGGAACCCGGATGCCAGCTCCTGATGGGATGCCTCGCCGACGATGAGCGACGGCGTGTACTGCGTCATGAACCCGGCGGGGAACTCGGCGGTGCGCACGTAGAAGTCCTCGAGCTCGGAGGGGCTGGCGAACTCCTCCGGCTTCTTCGCCATCAGGGTCGACCACTGCTTGTCGAAGTCGATGAGATCCTTGGCGACCACCTGACGCTCGGCCGAGTAGGTGGCGAGCAGCGACTCCGGAGCACGGCCGTCGAGCACGTGGCCGAGCTTCCAGCCGATGTTGAAGCCGTCCTGCATCGAGACGTTCATGCCCTGGCCGGCCTTCGCGCTGTGCGTGTGGCAGGCGTCGCCGGTGATGAACACGCGCGGGGTGCGCATCCCGAGCTCCTCCGGCAGCACGTCGTCGAAGCGGTCGGTGAGCCGGTGACCGACCTCGTAGACGCTGTGCCAAGCGACGTTCCGCACGTCCAGCGTGTACGGGTGCAGGATGTCGTTCGCCTTGGCGATGATCTGCTCGATGGTGGTGGAGCGCACCGCACCCTTGTCGTCGGGCGCGACCTCGCCGAGGTCGACGTACATCCGGAACAGGAAGCCGCCCTCGCGCGGGATGAGCAGGATGTTCCCCGCCTCCGATTGGATGGAGCACTTGGTGCGGATGTCCGGGAAGTCGGTCACGGCCAGTGCGTCCATGACACCCCAGGCGTGGTTGGCCTGGTCGCCGGCGAGGTGGCAGCCGATCGACTCGCGGACCTTGCTGCGGGCGCCGTCGGCGCCGACGACGTACTTCGCGTGGATGACGCGCTCGGCTCCTTCGTCCGGCCCGGCCGTGCGGCGCAGGGTGACGGCCACGGGATGCTCGCCGTCGCCGACCTGCAGCCGTACGAACTCGTACCCGTAGTCGGGCGTCAGCCGCGCGGGCGCATTCGCGGCGACCTCGGCGAAGTAGTCGAGCACGCGCGCCTGGTTGACGATGAGGTGCGGGAACTCGCTGACCCCGGTCGGGTCGTCGACGGGGCGCGCGGTGCGGACGATGCGCGACGGGTCGGCCGGGTCCGGCTTCCAGAAGGCCATCTCCGTGATCCGGTACGCCTCGGCGATGATCCGCTCGGCGAATCCGAACGCCTGGAACGTCTCGACGCTGCGGGCCTGGATGCCGTCCGCCTGCCCGATGGCGAGCCGGCCGGGGCGGCGCTCGACGAGCCGCGTGACGATCCCGGGGAACTGGGCGAGCTGCGCCGCTGCGATCATGCCGGCGGGGCCGGAGCCGACGATGAGCACGTCGGCCTCGTCGGGGAGCTCGTCCGGGCGGTCTATTCCGGCTCCGGAGGGCTCATGGATGCGCGGGTCGCCGGAGACGTATCCGTGGTGGTGGAACTGCACGGGATCCTCACTTCGTCGTAAGTCAATGCTGTTCGATATCAGAACGCTACGTTCGGATATCGATGCTGGGAGTGTACCAGTTGGTTCTTGCGGAGACCTCTCGCTCCACGTTGCCTCCCTGTCGGCGACTCGAGCTCGCTGGGGCGTTTGGAAGAACCTGCTCGGATCCGCGTCATATTCGGGTGGCCTCGAAGTCTGAATCAGTAGAGGGCGCCGCCCTTGTGTGTGGAGCACGACCGTCAGTGTGGACTGCGGCCGTTCCGGCCTGTCGGGTGACGGACATCTGTCCACTTCGTTCGTCGTTGAACGGAAGGAGACCTTCGTGAAGAGATCTCGAGTTTTGATGTCGGCTGCAAATCTGGCAGGAGTCTGCATCGTTGGGGCTAGCCTGACCGGGGTCGCTGCGCCGGACGCGGAGGAACTCAACGCAGTGGATGCGGTGGCCGCGATCCAAGGCGTCGTGCCGGAGTCGTTCTCCGGCCTTGCAACGGTGAGTCGCGACAGCGACGCCGCCGCGGCGGCAACTTTTGAGGGCGGCAGGGTGGACGTCCCGGTCGACCCTGCCCACGGCCTCTCGCTCGGAGACTCGGTTCAGATCGGGTTGCCGTTTGCCCAGCAGGCGTCCGACGCAACGGGTTCTCAGCTTCCGGGCGTGGTGGCGTACGACAACAAGAACGGCTCGACCACCGTCCCGCTCATCAAGGCGGATGGTGCCGTGCAGATCAACACCGTGATCGACAACGCGAGCGCTCCAAATCGGTACGACTACCCGATCGACGTGCCCGATGGAGCATCACTCACCCAAGACGTGAACGGTACTGTTGCGGTGGTCGCTGCGGACGGCGCGCCGCTGCGCGTCTTCGGGGAGGCATGGGCGAAGGATGCCAGAGGCCAAGCCGTGCCGACACACTACGAAGTGCGCGGTAACACGCTCACGCAGGCCGTCGACTTCACGGAGCACACTGCCTTCCCCGTCGTCGCTGATCCGACGACGACTGGGGTGTACTCGTACAACTGCGTGAACGCGAACGGCAGCAGCTATTTCATGAGGCCAAACGAGAACCTGACGAACTGCAAGGGGAGCTACCTCCAGAAGTACATCAACGGCCGCATGGTTCAGTCGCTCAGCCTCGTCTACCGTGGCGGTGCAACCGCAAAGGTCACCTGGAAGAGCGGATGCATCCTTGCGCTGGGTGGAGCGGCGGTCGCACTGGTGTGGTTCCCGCCTGCCGGCGTCACAGCCTGGGTCGTGACCAGTGCATTTGCGGCGGCGGGGATCTCCCAGAGTTGCAAAGGCTTCTGATGTCGGTGCGGCCTCGGCACTTCGCCTACTTCGCCACAATGGCTCTCGTAGTGGGGGGCACGCTGCTAGGTGCCTCGCTCCTCCCGCCGCCGTGGGGCGGGATGGCGCTGACGGTGGGGTCGCTTCTGTGCGCTGCCGTCGATCGAGTGTGGAGTGGCGTCAGAGGTCCAGTCTTTCCGCCACCGCTGACCGCCGCAGTTCGGGTATATCTCGCGATCTTGGCGGTCGTCCTGCTGTCCACGGTGCTGATGGTCACGGTGCTCGCTCCCGGTAGCGGTTCGCCGACGTGGACCTTCTCCACAATCGCCATGCTCACTGTCCTCGCCGGGAGCTGGGTCCCGACAAGGAGGCCCCGGTGGAGCCCGCCACCGAGTGGCGAGGGCTAGACACAGCCACGGGCTGCATTGAGCCGCGTGACGATGCAGCGGAACCGGCAGCGCATCGTCACGAATCCGCCGGCTGCGCGTCCTCACTGACGTGACCTCTCCCGACAATGCTCCCCACCGTGGCTGGGTCCGTGCCGGCTTCGCGGCGAACCTGCTCGTGCAGGGCTGTCTGACGATCGTCGGCGTGTGGGTGGTCCTCTCGCCCGGCCTCGAGAGTTCGATCAGCCTCCTGACGACCTGGTGCCTGATCGCGACCGTGTACCTCATCGGCGTCTGGGTCGTCCTCGCGGTGAACTCCCGGCGGGCACGACCGGCTCCGGCCGCGGGATCCCTGCTCTACACCGATTGGACGGCGCGATCCGTCGTCGCCGCATCCACCCTTTTCGCCAGCCTCACCGGGATCGTCTCGGCGATCCAAGTGCGTGTCGTCCACGACGATGCCCTGCTCGATCTCTTCGCCGACGTGGTCGGCACCTGCGCCATGCTGCTGTCCTGGGGGCTGCTGCACTGGGGCTACGCGCAGTTGTACCACCGGAGGAGTCAACACTCGCCAGAGCCCGTGATCGCGTTTCCCGGAACCGGGAGCCCGAGGCTCAGCGACTTCGTGTACTTCGCCTTCACCATCGGCACGTCCTTCGCTGCCTCTGACACCGAGATCCTCTCGCCGCGGCTGCGCTGGGCGGTGGCCAAGCACTCCATCCTGAGCTTCTTCTACAACGGGGCCATCATCGTCGTCGCGCTCAACGTCCTGACGCACTGACGCCCTCCCACGGCGGCCGGGCCGTAGCTTTCCGCAACAGAAGGGTGCCGCCGGGATGCGGTGCCGCACCATAGGGAGATGCCGGAGTTCACCACAGCCCAGGTCCACGCGGGAGAGTCCCGCGACGCCGCCCACGGCGCCCGGGTCACGCCCATCTACCTGACCGCAGGGTTCGAGTTCGACAGCTTCGCCCAGGCGGAGGGACGCTTCGGCGGCGACGAGGCGGGCTACACGTACAGCCGGTCGGGCAACCCCACGACGGCGGCGCTGGAGCGGCGGGTCGCCGCCCTCGAGGGCGGACGCGAGGCGATCGCCGTCGGCAGCGGCCAGGCCGCGCTCACGGTCGCCGTTCTCGGCCTCGTGCAGGCGGGCGACCACATCCTCTCGGCGCAGAGCATCTGCTCGGGCACGCGGGGACTGTTCGAGAACGGACTGCGGCGGCTCGGCATCCAGATCGAGTTCGTCGACGACCCCACCGATGCGGACGAGTGGCGACGGCGCATCCGTCCGAACACCCGGGTGCTGTTCGGCGAGTCGATCGCCAACCCGGGCAACGAGGTGCTCGACATCGAGGCCGTCGCGGCCGTCGCGCACGACAACGGCATCCCGCTGATCGTCGACAACACGCTGGCCACGCCGTACCTGCTCCGGCCGGGTGCGCACGGCGCGGACATCGTCGTCCACTCGGCGAGCAAGTACCTCGGCGGACATGGGTCCACGCTCGGCGGTGTCGTGGTCGACCAGGGGACCTACGACTGGGCGTCCTCACCCTTCACGCACCTCACCGGGCCCGACGAATGGCTCGAGGGCTCCAGCTACGTGGCGGAGCACGGCGCCGCCGCCTACACCGCCTTCGCCCGCTCCGTCGTGGCCTCCCTGTTCGGACCGGTGCTGTCGCCGATGAATGCGTTCCTCATCCAGCAGGGCATCGAAACGCTCTCGCTGCGGGTGCAGCGGCAGTCCGACACGGCGCTCGCCGTGGCCCGCTGGCTGCAGGAGCAGCCCGAGGTCGTGCGCGTCGACTACGCGGGCCTGCCCTCCCATCCCGCGTACGAGCTGGCGTCGCATTACCTGCCGAAGGGTCAGGGCGCGGTGCTCGGGTTCGCCCTCGCCGGGGGCGCTGCCGCGGCCGAGCGCTTCTACGACTCGGTCGACCTGTTCAGCCGGATGACCCACATCGGCGACGTGCGGTCGCTCATCCTGCACCCCGCATCCACCACCCACGCTCACCTGCACGACGACGTGCGTGAGGAGACGGGAATCGGCGGCGGGCTGCTGCGCCTGTCGATCGGGCTCGAGGATGCGGAGGACCTGATCGCGGATCTGGCGCGCGGCCTGGCAGCAGTGAGGGCGGCGGATGCGGTCCTGACCGAGGCGGTCGTCGCGGCGGCCGGACGGTAGGAGGAGAGCATGGCACGACTGCAGCACTTCGGCTGGTTCTTCAGCCGCGGCTTCGGCCCGCAAGGGTGGGGTCACCCCTACTGGGAGTGGGGCTACGACTGGACGCGTCCCGACCTGTACCAGCAGTCGGCGCGCGAACTGGAGCAGGCCGGCCTAGACCTGGTCATCATCGAGGATGCGCTGTCGCTCGGCTTCCCGGACACCGTTGACCTGCGCGTGCGCGAGGCTTACGGCGGCCCGAAGCACGACCCGCTCATCCTCTCGCCGTACCTGCTCGACGCCACCCGGCACCTCGGCGTCGCGCCGACGATCAACGCCGGGGCGTATCCGCCGTACGTCGCGGCGCGGCAGTTCGCGAGCCTCCACCACCTGAGCGGTCACCGTCTCGGCGTGAACGTCGTCACCGACGTCGGAAGCGCGCGGCACCTGGGCCTTCCCGCTCTGTCGCACGACGCCGCCTATGACCGAGCCGAGGAGTGGCCGACCGTCGTCCGCCGGCTGTGGCACAGCTGGGACGACGGGGCGTTGGTGCAGGATGCCGCGACGCGGCACTTCGCCGACGGCTCGAAGATCCGGCCATTCCAGCACGAGGGCGAGTACTTCGCGGTCGCCGGGCCGCTCAACGCGGTGCCGTTCAGCGCGGGCGACCCGGCGATCGTCTCCCGGGCGGCTCGCCGCGCGGCATCGCCTTCGCCGGCGCCCACTCGGAGGTGCAGCTCGCGCTGGCGCCGCTGGACGCGCAGAGCATCCGCGACTACCGGACCAAGGTGCGCGCGGCCGCGGCGGCCGCTGGCCGGAACCCGGACTCCATCAAGGTGCTGTTCGTCTTCAAGCCGGAGGTCGTCCCCAGCGACGAGGAGGCGCGGCGCGTCGTCGAGGCGTCGAAGCATCCGACCGACGAGGAGCTGTACCGCGCGCTGGCCGGCCAGTCGAGCGACCTCGAGACCGACCTGACCGTGCTCTCGCTGGACGAGCCGTTCGACGTCACGATCTTCGGCGACCACGTCTCGCAGGGCAGCATCAAGGGGCTCTTCGGCAAGCAGGGCGTCCGCGAGGGCGTCACGCTGCGCGAGCTGATCGCGCCGAAGGTGGTCAAGGGGCGCATCGCCGACCGCGCCGGCTTCGTCGGCACGGCCGAGCAGATCGCCGACTTCATCGAGGAGATCGGGGAGGAGGCCGACAACGACGGCGTCATCTTCTCCGGCGACCTGCACCCGGTGACGCTGCACCGCTACCTCGACGAGCTGGTGCCGGTGCTGCGGCGCCGTGGCATCCTGCGCACCGAGTACGGCAACGGCGGCATCCGGGGCAACCTGGTCGGACTTCTGAACGCGGTGGCGCGCTGGCGCGGTGGGCGGTGAAACGGTGAGCCGCCAGGCGGTCGGGCTGGCGGTCGTGCTGGCCGCCCAGCTGTCGTTCAGCTCGAGCAGCATCCTGCTGAAGCCCCTGCTGGATGCGGGATGGTCGCCGGCCGCGGCCGTCGGTGTGCGCGTCGCGCTCGGCGGCCTCATCCTCGCCGTGCCGGCCCTCATCTCCTTGCGCGGCGACCTGCGGCCGCTGCTCGGAGCGGGCGTCTCGTCCTCGGGTACGCCCTCGTCGCCGTCGCGGGGACGCAGGTGCTCTACTTCGCGGCGGTGCAGCGGCTGCCGGTCGCGGTCGCGCTGCTCATCCAGTACTCCGCGCCCGTGCTGATCGTCGTGCTCGGCTGGCTGCAGGGCACGCCCGTCCGCCTCGTCGTCGTCGCGGGAGCCGCCGCGAGCGTGCTGGGCGTGGTTCTCGTCGTCGACCCCTTCGGCGGAGGCGGCAACGGCGCGATGGATGCGGTGGGCGTCGCCCTGGCGCTGGCGGCGGCCGTCTGCCTGGCCGGTTACTACCTGATCTCCGCCGTGCCGACGCCGGGGTCCCTCCGCTCGCGCTGGTGAGCGCGGGGCTGCTCGTCGGCGCCGTCGCCACCGCCGCGGTGGGGCTGACCGGGTTGCTGCCTCTGTCGGTGTCGGTCGAGCCCGTCCGTCTCGGCGACGCGACGCTGCCGTGGTGGGGGCCGATGCTCTTCGTGGCAGTGGTCGCGACCGCGCTGGCGTACTCGCTCAGCCTGGCGGGTTCGCGCCGGCTCGGGTCGAGGCTCGCGTCCTTCGCCGGGCTGATGGAGGTGGTCTTCGCGACCCTGCTGGCGTGGTTGCTGCTCGGCGAGCGGCCGGGGCCGCTGCAGCCTCGTCGGCGGGGTGTGCATCCTCGCGGGGGTCGTGCTCGTGCGGTCGGGCGAGATCGACCCGGCACTCGCAACGAAGGAGATCGGCGTTCGAATCTCCTTCGATGGGCAATCGCGCGGGAGATTCGAACGGGATGCGGCCGAATCTCCTTCCGAAGCGGGCGAGCGGCCGAGCGCCTAGACCTCGTGCTCCTGCCGCGCGCGGAACGCGATCATGTTCACGCGGTTGCCGCAGCGGACACTGCAGAAGCGCTTCGATCCGTTGCGCGACAGGTCGAGCACGAGTCCGGTGCAGTCGTCGGCCGCGCAGACGCGCAGTCGGTCCGTCGCCCGAGCGGATGACGTCGACCAGGGCGAGCGCGACCTCGACCCGGATGCGCTCGGCGAGCGGCGCATCCTGTGCCGTCGCGTGCAGGTGCCAGTCGAAGCCGTCGTGGCGCATGAGGTGGGGAAGGGCTCCGGGCTTCGGCGAGCATGGCGTTCACCTCGAGGGCGGCGGCGTCTCGGTCGAGCGACCAGGTGCGCCGCAGACGCTCGCGGGTGGCTCGCACCTCCTCCAGCTCGGCCTCGTCACCGTCGACGCGGCCCGAGTAGCGGTTCTCTTTCAGCAGGGCGGCGAGCTGCTCGGTCGTGGCGAGCTCGTCGCGGCCGCTGCGCGAGGCGCCGGGGTCGGTGTCGGTCAGGGCGACGGCGAACTCCAGAGCATCCAGGGTGTCAGGGGCAAAATGCAAGTTGACTCCTTACTCGACACGAGACTACCGTCGGGACCATCATCCCTTTCGATCCTGACAGGTGCATCCCATGGCGCAGCGACACCCCGCGACAGCAGGCTTCCTCATCGCCGTCCTCGCGGCTGCCTCGTTCGGGATGTCGGGCGCGTTCATCAAGCCGCTGCTCGAGAGCGGCTGGTCGCCCGTCGCGGCGGTGACGGCCCGCGCGGCCATCGGCGGGCTCGTACTGCTGCCCTTCGCCCTGTTCTCCGTGCGCGGCCGCTGGGACGCGGTCCGGCGCGGACGGTGGCGCCTGCTCGGCATGGCGCTGGTCGGTGTCGCCGGAACGCAGGTGCTGTACTTCGCGGCGATCCAGCGCATCCCGGTGAGCACCGGCATCCTGGTCGAGTACCTCGCGCCCGTGCTGCTCGTCGCCGTCGTCTGGGCGCGGACGCGCAGAGCGCCTCGCGCGGTCGTGCTTGCCGGGTCCGCGGTCGCCGTGGCGGGTCTGGTGCTCGTCGTGTCTCCGGGCGGGGCGGGCGCGCCCGACCCGCTCGGGACTGCTGCTCGCCGTCCTGGCCATGGTGGGATGCGCCGCTTTCTACATCATCGCCGCCCGGCCGAGCGACGGGCTGCCGCCAGTGGCCCTCGCCTCCGGAGGGCTTCTGATCGGCGCCGTCGCCCTCGCGCTGGTGGGCGCGACCGGGCTGCTGCCGGTCACCGTGAGCTTCGCCGACGTCGCGCTGTTCGGCGCGGCGACGCCGTGGTGGGTGCCGCTCCTGGTGGTGGGCGTCATCGCGACCGCCGTCGCATACGCCTCCAGCATCACGGCCGCGGAACTGCTCGGCTCACGGCTGGCGTCGTTCACCGGCCTCCTGGAAGTCGTCGCCGCAACCCTGTACGCGTGGCTGCTGCTCGGCGAGCGGCTCGGAGCGCTGCAGCTGCGTCGGCGGGCTGCTCATCCTCGGCGGTATCGCGCTGGTGCGCGCCGACCGCGGGGAGGGGACGCCGCGAGAGCCGCGTCGCGTGCGGAGCGAGCCGCGCGAGAGCGCCCGTCCGCTAGGCTGACAGGCTCGGCGCCGGCCGGGCGGAGGAGGCGGCCGACCGATGACCCACTACAGCGACGCGAACCGTGCGAATTGGGACGAGCGGGCCACCCTGCACGCCGACCGTGGCGAGCACGGATACCGTGTCTCGCAGTACATCTCCGACCGGGAGGTGATCTCCGGTGTCGTGAGGTTCGACCTGCTCCCGGCTCGGGTCGGTCGAGGGACTCCGGACCGTGCACCTCCAGTGCCACATCGGCACCGACACCCTCTCGCTCGCCCGGCTCGGCGCTCGCGTGACCGGGCTGGACTTCTCCGCGAATGCGATCGATGAGGCACGCGGGCTGGTAGCCGACACGGGCGACGACGTCGACTTCGTGGTCGCGGATGTGTACGACGCCGCGGCCGTTCTCGGCCCAGGGACCTTCGACCTCGTCTACACGGGCGTCGGGGCCCTCTGCTGGCTCCCGAGCGTCGACCGCTGGGCGGCCGTCGTCGCGGACCTTCTGGCACCCGGCGGCTCGCTGCATCTGCGCGAGGGCCACCCGATCCTCTGGTCGATGGATGAGCGGCTCGACGACGACCTGCATCTCCGGTTCCCCTACTTCGAGCAGGAGCAGCCGCTGGAATGGGACGACGACTCCACCTACGTCGAGACGACACGCCCCTGACCGCGACCCGCACCTATGAGTGGAACCACTCGCTCGGCGAGATCGTCACCGCCCTCATCGGTGCCGGCCTCCGCATCGACCTCCTCGAGGAGCACGACAGCGTGCCGTGGGAGGCGCTCCCCGGCCAGATGGTGACCCGCCCCGACGGCGAGTTCGCGCTCGGCGCTCTCGACGGTGTCGCGCCCCTCAGCTACACCCTGCGGGCGACGAAGCACGCCTGACCCCTTGTCGATCGCAGCGGACGCGCCGATGGTGGAGTCATGGATGACACGAGCGGCGACGGCGGCCGGCGCGGGCACGACGAGGACAAGTCGACGCTGGATGTGCGGCTGACCGGGGTGCGCGATCCGAAGGACCCGGACGGGCTGCTGACGGTGGAGCAGGATGCCGCGCGTCCCGACCCGGCCCGCTACGGGACCCCGGAGACGGACACGCTGGAGCGCGAGCGGGCGTACGTCGCGGCGCTCGGCGCCGACGGCTCGGCCGACGACCTGCCGCAGGTGCCGCCGAAGCGCGGAGTCACCGGGCTGGGCTGACGACGGGCAGCGGTCGCCCGGGGAGAGAATGGCCTGATGGCCCTCCCCGCGACCGAGCGCATCGTCCCCGTCTCCGTGCAGCGCATCGAGCTGGAGGCGGCGGTCGCCTTCGGGACGCTGCGGCGCGCGTTCGAGACCGAGGTTCCGCCCCTCGATGTCGCGCACCTGCGCGAGCTGCTGTCGTCGGGAGCGGACTGGCGGCGGCTGACGCTCGAGACGGCCGGCCCCGGCATCCACCGCTTCGTGCGGTTCTGGACGGACCACCCGACCCCGGTGATGCGGGTGGGCGGAGCGGATATCGCGAGCGCCGTCTACCTGATCGGGGACTATGCGACGGCCGCGCGGATGTTCCGCCACGACCCGGGCACCCTCCTGTACACGCCCATCCGCGTCGAGCTGCACGCCGCCCGCGACGGGGGCACCGTGCTCACCGTCGATCAGCCGAGCAGCCGGCTCGGCAGCTTCGGCAACAACAAGATCACACAGGCCGGTTTCGAACTCGACCGGATGCTCGGCGACCTGCTCGAGGAGCTCGGCCTGCCGCGGCCCAGCGTGCTCCGGCGCTGAGGGTCAGCCTTCGGGGCCCGGCACGTCGGGCCCCGTGACCGCCACCTCGCAGCGGTACCAGACGCCCGCCACGCCGCCGGCGTCCACCCACGAGCGGACGACCTCGTAGCGGCGCGGCACGTCGCCCTGGGTCGGCTGCTGCGACATCGCATCCTCGAGCGCCTCGGCGAATCCCGCCTGAGACGAGCCCGTGACCATCATGGGAGCCCCCTTCCCGGCTCGACGGCGAGCCGATCCAGCCGCACGCTACGCCATTCCGGATCGCTGAGGCAATGGACGCGGTGCCGTCAACCCGGATGCGGTGTCGGTGCCGCGGCGTACTGTCTGCCGCATGACCGACAGCAACGACACCACGAACGGGGCAGGCGACGACGTGCTCGGCGCTCGCCGCGGCGACGACGAGAACCCGGCCAGCAAGGACCCGTCGGAATGGGTCACCGGCGACGAGCCGATGACCGCCTCCCAGCGCAGCTACCTCGACACGCTCGCCCGCGAGGCCGGCGAGGAGATTCCCGCCGACCTCACGAAGGCGCAGGCGTCCGAGCACATCGACCGCCTCCAGCAGAAGACCGGGCGCGGCCAGAACTGACCGCCGGGCAGTACTACTTCGCCGTGATCGACAGCCCGTCGAACTGGTTGATCGCCGACTGGTTCACGTCGTGGGACGTCGAGAAGATCCCCGCGTCCTGCGTGGCCGCCGCCGACGCGAGGGTCACCGGCGCGCCGATCGGCACGTAGTTCGCCCCGTCATAGGAGTACGACGCCGTGAACGCGGAGCCCGTCCGGGTGAGCTGCACCCAGATCGGCCGGAAGACGTCGACCGACGCCTTCGCCTCCGAGTCCAGGTAACCGTCGCCGTTCGCATCCCACTCGAACACGACACCGTTGCGAGCGGTCACCGCGACGACCGCGTAGCCCGCCGACGACCCCGCCTTCGAGGTGTCGTTGCGGACCATCACGCCCGACTTGGCCGACGAGTTCGCGTCGTTGACCGACACCACCCAGGCCGAGACCGCGGCGTCTGCGGTGAACGACCCGGCCTTGTAGATCGCCCCGAACTGGTCCGAGTGCTGGCCGCCCGCGCCCCAGACGTCCGGTCCGGCGGCGGCGATCCCGTAGGCGTCACCGGCCTGCCCGAAGTAGGAGCTGACCGCGGAGGAGCCCGCGGTCGAGAGGCCGGAGACCGGCGCATCCACCGGGCACCCGGTGAACCCGAACTGGTTCGCATTGAGCGAGGTGCGGTACTTCGGTGCGACGCCGGAGGCGCAGATCACGTCGCGGGCGCCGGCGGGCCAGTTGGTGCCGGTGACCTTCACGTTGTTCGTCAGCGTGTTGTTGTGCGCCGCTGCGTTCGGGGCCGAGATGCCGCCCGAGTTGTACCAGTTGTTCCGGATGGTGTTGTCGCTCGTGTTGTTCCGGAGGCTGTACGCGTTGGTGAAGACGAACGAGCCGCCCTGCACCACGTTGTTCTCGTACGTCATCGAACGCGACCCCTCGTCGAGGTAGAGCCCGACTCCGGAGATGTTGAACAGGTAGTTCTTGTCGACGACCGACCCCGGGCTGGCGGACAGGTTGTAGACCGAACCGCCGTCGGCGAAGCGCGCCTTGGTGTTGTGCACGAGGTTGCCCTCCACCGTGTTGTCCTTCAGTGTGGTGGGCGTCGTGTACAGCGTGTTCCACTTGTAGTAGCCGCGGTCGACGTAGTCGTTCGACCCGCCCGCGTCGTTGATGCCCCAGCCGTAGCCGGTGTCGATGCCGTCGTACGGAACATTGGACACCTCGTTGTGCAGGATCTTCGCGCGCGTGACGTAGGTGCTGAGGATGCCGCTGTTGTCCTTGTAGTCCACCGAGACGTGGTCGATCGTGTTGTCCTGGATCGTGATGTCCTGGTTCGTCATCCGCGGGTCGCTCGGGTGGTGCGCGTCGGGGAGCACGCCTCCGACCGCGACGCCGTGGCCGCTGTCCTCCATGAAGCGGTTGCCGACGACCTGGATGTCGCTGGCTCCGTATCCGACTCCGGTGGTCGTCGCGTTGGCGTCGTTGCCGATGCCGAGCGCCGACGATCCCAGGTTGGTGAAGGTGTTGCCGGTGAAGGAGACGCGGCTGGCGGCCGAGACCTGCACGGCGGACGGCTCCTGGAACCAGCTGGTCCGCGCCCGCTCGAACATCTCGCAGCCGCGGGAGCAGCTGGTGAACGCGTCGGCCGGCCGGTAGTCGTAGGCGCCCTTGATGAAGAGGCCGTTCTGCTGGTCGGCGTAGCCGTCGGTGGACGGTCCGAGCCAGGAGGTGCCGGAGAATTGGATTCCCGAGAACGCGAGTCCGCTGACCGGCTGGTCGTACGTGCCGCCGATGCTGATCAGCGACTGCAGGCGCGGCAGCTCGATGTCCAGCTTGTTGGGGTCGATCCCGGCAGCCGGCTTGTAGTAGAGCTTGCCGCCGCTCGGGTCGATGTACCACTGGCCCGTCTGGGTGAGGAACGCCAGCGAGTTGTCGAGGTACCAGCTCGGGCCCGCGAGGAACGAGTTCTGGACGGTGTCCCAGCCCCAGGTGTTGTTGTCCCATGCCGGCTGCGCCATCGTGATCTCCGTGCTGCTGATGCTCTGCACGGGCGAGTAGCGGTTCGTGAAGTCGCCGAGCGACTCGAACTCGATGCGCGACTGGTCGGGCAGGCCCGCCAGGTATCCGAGCGCGGGGTTCTTGATGGTGAGACCGGTGGCGGTCGGCGTCACGTCCGCGTTCGCGAGGCGGATGGCCGCACGCGGCGCGATGGTGCCGTTGACGTAGAGCTGACGCGTGTCCAGCCCCGCGGGGGTCGGTGCCTCCCAGATGCCCGCACCTGCCGCTGAGGCGGTCCAGCCGGTGACGGCCGAGGATCCGCTGATGACGGGGTGGGCGCCCGGCGCGGCCGTCCAGCGGACGGTGTTGTCGCCGCCGCCGTCGCCGGCGTCGAACGACAGCGGCTTGTCGAGACGGTACGTGCCGTCCGCCAGCTGCACGGTGACGTCGCCGTGCTTGATGGACGGCCTCAGCACGTGCTGCGCCCGCTCGAGCGAGCAGGGCATCGACTGGCTGCAATGCCCGGCGTCCTTGCCGTCGGGCGCTGCGTAGAAGATGGTCGATGGAGCGGCTTCGGCCCGGAGCGGGATGAGCGCGGAGGCGATGACGACGCCTGCGCCGAGGATCGCCAGCAGCGCCGGCCTTCCCTTCCGCCTGGTCGTCGATCGTCGCGAGACTGACGTCGATGTCATATTCGATCGCTTCCTGTTCGTGGGAGGCATCGGCGCCCCCGCACACAGGGTTATCATACGTATGATGTTTAAATCAAGAGACGTGTGATGTTTACGCCAGAATCGCGCGTGCGGGATCTGCGGCCAGGCCCGACGCATCCAGGTCGTGCCAGAGTGCCTCCGGGATCTCGGTCCCGTGGCGCTCGACGGTGCTCTGGACGTGACCGGCGGTCCGCATCCCGGTGACGACGGAGACGACCGCCGGGTGCCGGAGCGGATACTGGACGGCGGCCGCCGGCAGGCTCACGCCGTGATCGCGGCAGACATCCGCGATGCGCCGCGCGCGCTCGACCACCTCGGCCGGAGCCGAGCCGTAGTCGAAGTGCGCGCTCGGGTCGATCCGATCGGTGCTCAGGAGCCCGGAGTTGTACACGGCGGCGGCGACCACGCCGACGCCGCGTTCCATCGCGGCCGGGAGGAGGTCGTCGAGCGCGGCGCCGTCGAGGAGGGTGAAGCGCCCGGCGACCATGACGACGTCGACATCGGTGCGGCGGACGAACTCCGCGAGCATCGCCGACTGGTTCATGCCGGCGCCGACCGCGCCGACGACGCCTTGCTCCCGCAGCTCCACGAGAGCGTCGACCCCGGTGGTGGAGGCGGACTCCCAGTGGTCGTCAGGATCGTGCAGGTAGGCGATGTCGAGCCGGTCCGTCCCGAGGCGGCTGAGCGACTGCTCCACCGACCGGAGGATCCCGTCGCGGCTGAAGTCCCACACCCGCCGGGTGCTCGCCGGCACCACGAAGCCGTCGTCGTCCAGCCGGTCGGCGGTGTCCGGGCTGTCCACCAGCAGCCGGCCCACCTTGGACGAGAGCGCGATGCGGTCGCGGGGCGTGCCGCGGAGCGCGCGACCCAGTCGTTGCTCCGAGAGTCCGAGCCCGTAGTGCGGGGCGGTGTCGAAGTACCGCAGGCCCTCATCCCAGGCCGCCCTCACGGCGTCCTGGGCCTCGGCGTCGGTCGTCTCCCGGAAGAGGTTCCCGAGTTGGGCGGCGCCGAACCCCAGCTCGGTGAGGGCGGTTCCCGTGCGCAGGGCGCGGGTGGGCAGTGTCGAGGTCATCGCGGGGCCTTCTTCGTCGGTGGAGCAGGATCGCTTCCTTCAGCATACGTATTATGTTTGGATAATTCGAGACGAGGACGTCACGCCCGGTCCGTTCCGGACAGGCGATGGCGAGGAAGGAGCGGCCGGCGATGTTGGCGGCGAACTACGTAGGCGAGCGCACGATCACGATCGAGGAGCGGGAGGCGGCCGAGCTGCGACCGGGCGAGGTGCGCGTCGCGGTGGCCTACGTGGGCATCTGCGGCACCGATCTGCACGTCTTCCACGGCGACATGGATGCGCGGGTCACGATGCCGGCGACGATCGGCCACGAGATGTCCGGCACCATCGCGGAGATCGGGCCCGACGTCGACGGCTGGGCGGTGGGCGACGCCGTCACGGTCATGCCGTTGGCGTGGGACGGCACCTGTCCGGCCTGCCGAGCGGGCAACGAGCACATCTGCCAGAACCTCGACTTCATCGGGATCGACAGCCCTGGCGCACTCCAGCAGAGCTGGAACGTCCCGGCGTCGACCCTCGTCCGCCTGCCGGAGGGGGTCTCGCTGCGGGAGGCCGCGCTGGTCGAACCCGTCGCCGTGGCCGTGCACGACGTGCGGCGTTCGGAGCTCGCCCCGGCGACCGCGCCGTGGTGATCGGAGCGGGGCCGATCGGCGTGCTGATCGCCACGGTCGCGACCGCATTCGGTGCGGACGTGGTGATCGCGGAGATCGACCCGGGACGTCGCGCCGCCGCCGAGGAGATGGGCCTGTGGACGCTCGACCCGAGCGCGGTCGATCAGGTCGCCTGGGTGGAGGAATGGACCGGGGGAGCGGGAGCCGACGTTGTCTTCGAGGTCTCCGGGTCGGCGGCGGCCGTGCTCGGCGCGACCTCGCTCGCGAAGGTGCGCGGAACGCTCGTCGTCGTGGCCATCCACTCCCAGCCGCGCCCCATCGACCTGCATCGCCTCTTCTGGCGCGAGTTGCGCATCCTCGGTGCCCGCGTCTACCAGCGTCAGGACTTCGAGCGGGCGATCGAGCTCGTGGCGGGGGGCGACATCCCCGCCGACCGGCTGATCACGCGGGTCGTGCCGCTGGCCGAGACCGCGTCCGCGTTCGAGGCGCTCGAGGCCGGGGGCGCGATGAAGATCCTCGTGGAGGTCGCGCGATGAGCGGGTTCGACCTGTCCGGCCGGCTGGCCGTCGTCACCGGCGCCAAGCGCGGGATCGGCTTCGCGATCGCGGAGGCGCTCGCCGCCGCGGGCGCCGACATCGTGGGCGTTTCGGCGACACTCGACCCGGCGTCGTCGGCGATCGGCGACCGGGTGCGGTCCCTCGGGCGGAGCTTCGAGGGCCACCGCGTCGATTTCGCCGACCGCAGCCAGGTGATCGCGCTCGCCGCCGAGCTCTCCGGGCGCGACCGGCACGCCGACATCCTCGTCAACAACGCGGGGACCATCCGCCGGGCCCCAGCGGCCGAGCATCCGCTGGACTGGTTCGACGAGGTGCTGGAGGTGGATCTCACGAGCGGCTTCGTGCTCAGCCAGGCGCTGGGCCGGCGGATGCTGGAAGCGGGCGCGGGCCGGATCGTCTTCACCGCCTCCCTCTTGTCGTTCCAGGGCGGGATCACGGTCCCGGGCTACACGGCGGCGAAGTCCGGGGTCGCCGGCCTGGTCCGCGCGCTGTCGAACGAATGGGCGGGCAAGGGAGTGACGGTGAACGGCATCGCGCCCGGGTACATCGCGACCGACAACACGCAGGCGCTGCAGGACGATCCCGATCGCTCCCGGTCCATCCTCGAGCGCATCCCGGCGGGTCGCTGGGGCGAGCCGGAGGACATCGGCGGCGCCGCGGTGTTCTTCGCCTCGGATGCCGCCCGGTACGTCTCGGGCGCGATCCTGCCCGTCGACGGAGGGTGGCTCGGGCGATGACGGCGTTCGACCCGATCCTGCCGGTCGTGGTGATCGACGATGCGCGCGACGCGGAGCCACTGGCCCGCGCTCTGCTGGCCGGCGGCATCCGGCAGGCGGAGATCACGCTGCGGACCGGCGCGGCGCTCGGCGCGTTGCGGACCATGAGCGGGGTACCGGGGCTGCGCGTCGGGGCCGGCACCGTCCTCGAACCCCAGCAGGCGGAGGCGGCGATCGATGCCGGCGCGACCTTCGTGGTGAGCCCGGGACTGGCCGACGCGGTCGTCGCCGCGTGCGAGCGCCGCGGAGTCCAGGCCGTGCCGGGCGTGGCGACGGCGACCGAGGCGATGCGGGCTCGCGCGCTGGGGCTCCGCACCGTGAAGTTCTTCCCGGCCGAGTCGTCGGGCGGTCCCGCCGCCATCTCGGCCATGGCATCCGTCTTCCCCGAGCTCGCGTTCGTTCCGACCGGCGGGATCGACGCGGCCCGCGCGGCGGCCTACCTCGCGCTTCCCGCCGTGGTCGCGGTCGGCGGCAGCTGGATGGTGCCCCGCGCCGCCATCGCGGCCGGCGACTTCGACGCGATCGAGTCGCTGTGCCGGGCCGCCGTGGAGGCCGCAGCATGACCGGCCACGTGCTCACCTTCGGCGAGACCATGGGACTGTTCCGCGCGGCGGAGATCGGAGGACTCGCCGACGTCGACACCGCGCGGATCGGGACGGGCGGCGCCGACAGCAATGTCGCCATCGGCCTGAGCCGGCTCGGCGTCCCGGCTGTCTGGGTCGGGCGCGTCGGCGCGGACGGCATCGGGCGGAGGGTCGTGCGCGACATCCTCGGGCAGGGAGTGGATGCGCGCGCGATCGTCGACCCCGGCCATCCGACCGGGCTGATGATCAAGGAGAAGCGCACGCCGCACACCACCAGGGTGTGGTTCTACCGGTCGGGGAGCGCCGGAAGCGGACTGCAGCCGACGGACGTCGACGAGGAGCTGATCGAGACCGCGGCGATGGTGCACGTCACCGGCATCACCGCGTCCATCTCCGCGTCCGGGTGGGAGACCGTACGCCGGGTGCTCGCGGTCGCCCGGGCACGCGGTGTCCCGGTCTCCTTCGACGTGAACCACCGCACGGCCCTGTGGCCGACGGGTGACCCGGCCCCGCTGTACCGGGAGATCGCCGCCTCGGCCGACGTGGTCTTCGCGGGAGACGACGAGGCCGCTCTTTGCTCGGCGGGACCACAGGCGACGCCGCTGCGCTGGTCGAGGGGATGCGCGGGCTCGGACCCGCGACGGCTGTCCTCAAGCGCGGCGCGCTGGGGAGCGCCGCCTCCGACGGCGGACCGCTCATCGAGCATCCGGCGCTCGAGGTGCCCGTGGTCGACACGGTCGGTGCCGGTGACGCGTTCGTCGCCGGCTTCCTGGCGGCCCGTCTGCGCGGGGACGCATTACCCGACTCCCTCGCGGTCGCCACTGCTGCGGGGGCCTTCGCCTGCATGGGCCTGGGCGACTGGGAGAGCATGCCGCGGACCGACGAGCTGGCGCTGCTTGGCAGCTCGGATCCGGTGTCGCGCTGATCCGCTTGGCAAACATAATACGTATGCCCTATAGTCGAGCTACGCCTCCTCGGAGTCGTCAACGAAGTCGACAAGACAAGGACATCTCATGGTCGGAATCCACACTGTGGTGCGTTCACGCCGTAGGCCGGCGCTGACCGTCGCCGCACTTGGCGCCGCGACGGCGCTCCTGGCCCTCACCGGCTGCAGCACCGGCGGGAGCTCGGCGAACGGGTCGTACGGCTTTCCCGAAGCCAAGCAGGACACCTCCTCGACGATCACCGTCTGGGTGGACGCGGACCGTCAGGCCGCGGCGAAGGCATTCGAGAAGGCGAACCCGGACACCAAGATCAAGGTCGTCACCTACGACGGGTCGGCCAACGGCTCCAACTCGTTCCGGACGAAGATGCAGCTGTTCGACCGTGCCGGCAGCGGCTGGCCGGACGTGGTCTTCTCCAGCCAGAACAACGACGCCGCCTGGGCGAGCCAGAAGAGCAACGGCAAGCAGGCCTTCGCCGCCGTGCTCGACAAGGGCCTCGTCTCCAGGGACACCCTCGGCAACTTCACCGAGGGGGCCCTCAACCCCTGCACCGTCGACGGGCAGGTGTACTGCCTCCGCAACGACCTCGCTCAGGCCGTGCTCTGGTACGACAAGACGCTGATGGACAAGTTCGGCTACGCCGTGCCCACCACGTGGGAGGAGTACCAGGCGCTCGGCGAGAAGGTCGCAACCGAGCACCCCGGGTACATCATCGGGACCGCCGGCGACGCCTGGACCCCCGAGGTATTCATGTGGGCCAGCAAGTGCCAGGCGAACGACATCACCGGGCCGAAGTCCGTCACCGTGAAGACGGACAGCGACGAGTGCAAGCGGGCCGCCGGCCTGCTCGACACCCTGCGCGAGAACAAGACCGTCCCCGCGGTCAGCGTCTTCACCCCGGAGTTCGTCAAGAGCTACGCGGGCAAGGTGCTGATGATGCCCGGCCCCGCCTGGTACGCCGGTGCGATCTTCAACAACCCGCAGTCGCTCAACGTGCCCGCCGGCGAGCTGGGCGTCGCGGCTCCGCTGCCCTGGAAGGGCGAGAGCAAGGCCGTCACCGGCAACGTCGGCGGCGGCACCTGGTTCATCTCCAGCCACTCCAAGAACCTGAAGGCCGCCGAGAAGTTCGCCCAGTTCGTGACGACCTCCGACGACTACCAGGTGCAGGTCGCGCCGGGCCACCCGGCGTACGCGCCGGCCGCCAAGAAGTGGATCGAGAAGCAGGAGTCGAGCAAGTACTACGCGACTCCGCTCGCGCCGGTCGCCACGGCCGCCTCGCAGGTGTGGGACGGCTGGGGCTACGGCGTCTTCAGCCAGGAGGCCGTCTGGGCCAAGACGATGACCCCGGCGATCACCGGCGGTAAGTCGATCGTGAGCCTGCTGCCCACCTGGCAGGAGGCCATCGCGAACCAGGCCAAGGTCAACGGATACAAGGTGAACTGACATGACCCTCGCTCCACCGAGCGACCAGCTGACCGTCGGCGCCGCACAGCGCCGGCGGCCGGCCCGGCTGCGCAGCCGGGCGCCGGGGCGCACGCCGATCGGCTACGTCTTCGTCTCGCTCTACGCCCTCCTGGCCATCGCCTTCGGCATCCTCCCGGCGCTGTACGCGGTGCTGCTCGCCTTCACCAAGGCCGACGGCGGCTTCGCCGGCCTCGACAACTTCGTCACGGTCGTCACCGACTTCCGGTTCTGGCCTGCCGTGCTGCACGTCACGATCTACCTCGTCATCTGGCTGATCGCCCTCGTGATCTTCGTGGTGCTGCTCGCGCTGGTCGTCCACTCCCTCCGGGTGCGGTGGGCGAGCACGAGCCTGCGGTTCCTCTACTATCTGCCCGGCGCGCTCGCGGGTGCGTCCAGCGTCCTGCTCTGGCTGTTCGTCCTCGACCCGACGGCGAGTCCGGTCAGCGGACTCCTCCGGCTGATGGGGCTCAACAGCTTCGTCGAGGTCATCCAGCCCGGCAACCTCCCGGCCATCTTCGCGATCATCGCTTTCTGGACGGGGGCAGGCGGCTGGATCGTGATCATGTACGGCGCACTGAACAACATCAGCACCGAGGTGATCGAAGCCGCGCGGATCGACGGCGCGAACGCCGCGCAGATCGCCGTGAGCATCCAGCTGCCGATGCTCCGCAAGTGGATCGCGTACATGGGCGTGATGTCGCTCGCGGCGGGCACGCAGCTCTTCGTCGAGCCCCAGCTGCTGAGTCAGGCGAGCAACGCCGTGGTCCCCAACGACTACTCGCTCAACCAGCTGGCCTACCAGTACGCGTTCCAGCAGAACGACTTCAACGGCGCGGCCGCGATCTCGCTCCTGCTGCTGATCGTCGCGCTCCTGCTGTCGTGGGTGTTCGTCACCCGCGGCGGCCTGTTCGAGAAGGAATGACCATGACCGCACTCACCGCAGAGCGCCGGCGCGCCAGCCTGCGCGGCTGGAGCGGCCGATCCATCGCGGGCCTCATCCTCGTCGTGTTCGTCCTGTTCTTCGCCATCCCGATCGTCTGGCTGCTGTTCGCGGTGACCAAGTCGTCCAAGGCGCTGATCGTCGCCAACCCGTTCTCGATCGGGTCGTGGTCGGACTTCGTGGCGAACTGGAACCAGCTGTTCGGCTTCCAGGACGGCGCGGTCACCGTGTGGATCGGCAACTCGGCGCTGTACTCGATCGGTGCGTTGCTCATCACGCTGATCGTCAGCATCCCGGCCGGATACGCCCTCGCCCTCACCGAGTTCCGGCTCCGCAAGGCGCTGCTCGTGCTCACCCTGGTCGTCATGCTCATCCCGAGCACGGCGCTGGTCCTGCCGGTCTTCCTCGAGCTCAACAGCGTCGGGCTGATCGGCAGCCCGCTGTCGGTGATCCTGCCGATGTCGTTCTTCCCGTTCGGCGTCTACCTGACGTACATCTACTTCTCGACCAGCATCCCGCGCGATCTGCTGGCGGCCGCACGGATCGACGGCTGCACCGAGTTCCAGGTGTTCACCCGCGTCGCGCTGCCGCTCGCCGCTCCGATCGTCGCGCTGGTCGCCTTCTTCAGCTTCGTGCAGAACTGGAACAACTTCTTCCTGCCGTTCGTGATGCTCCCGTCGAGCGACGGCTATCCGATCCAGGTCGGCCTGACGTCGCTGCTCTCGGCCACGCCGGCCTTCAACCCGAGTTCGGCGGGATCCGACTCGGTACAGCTGCCCACACTGGCGCTGGCGACGATCGTGTCGATCCTGCCCGTCCTCATCGTCTTCCTGTTCTCGCAGCGGTTCCTGGTCTCCGGGATGACCGCGGGAGGGACGAAGGAATGAGCGCGCCCGCACCGAAGGAGAACCACCGATGAAGATCACCGGCTACCGGAGCCTGAGCACCGTCCACGACTGGGGCCGTGTCACCGGCGACGTCAACGGAGTGCAGTCCGGCAACACGACACCCGTCCCCGTGCTCATCCTCGAGACGGACAGCGGCCTCGAAGGCGTCGGGGTGGGGGCCCACGCCGACATCGCCCGGGTCTTCCCCGCGGTCGACGGGGAGGATCCGCGGTCGGTCGTCGCCCTGTACGACCGGATGCTCGACTGGGTGTTCAAGGCCGGCCACTCCGGAACGACGTTCGGAACCATCGGCGCCATCGACATGGCGCTGTGGGACCTCAAGGCGAAGGCGGCCGAGGAGCCGCTGTGGCGCATGCTGGGCGCGCGCGAGCGGTTCGTGCCCGGGTACGCCTCGGGCCTCGAGTACGGGCTGACCGACGACGAGCTGGCCGAGCTGTACGGACGGTTCGCGGATCGGGGCTTCAAGGCGGGCAAGCTGAAGGGCGGCCGCGATCTCGACCGCGACCTTCCCCGGCTGGAGCTGCTGCGCGACGTCCTGAGCCGCAACTCGCGGCATCCCGCCCTCATGTTCGACGTCAACGAGTCGTGGAACCACGCGCAGGCCGCCCGCTACGTCGGCGCCATCGAGGAGCGCATCGACCTGACGTGGGTGGAGGAGCCGTTGCGCCGGTGGGATGCCGCCGGCATGGCCTCGCTCCGGGGCAAGATCCGCGCGGCCATCGCGAGCGGCGAGAACCTCACGGGTCTCGAGCAGTACCGTCCCCTGCTCGACAGCGGGGCGGTGGACATCGTCCAGGTCGGCAACGTCTGGGGGATCACGCACTTCCTCCGCGTCGCGACGCTCGCTCACGGGCACGACCTGCCGGTGAGCCCGGTCACCTACAACACCAACCCCGTCGCGCACGCGGCGGCTGCGGTGCCCAACCTGCTCACGCACGAGGTGCAGGACCTCTCCTTCCCGATCGGCTTGGATGTGGACCAGGAGTTCGACGACGGCGGCATCGTGCTCGGCGACCGGCCCGGGATCGGGATCATCGTGGACGAGGCGAGGCTGACGGGCGAGGGCGGCACACCCGCTCCTCCCGCGACGGGGCCGCACATCCGTCCGGAGCGGGCGGCTCTGCGCCTGGTGGCCGAACCCGACGTGATCGACGACCCCACCGTGCCGCTCAGGCCGGTCTCATGAGCGGGGACCCGCAGCGGTTCGCTTTCGTCGTCGGCGTCCGTCCGGAGAAGCGCGAGGAGTACCTCGAACTGCACCGCGCGGTATGGCCGGACGTCGAGGCGAAGATGACCGAGTGCAACATCCGCAACTACAGCATCTACGTGTTCGGCGACACCTTGTTCGCCTACTACGAGTACATCGGCGAGGACCTCGCGGCGGACATGCAGCGGATCGCGGACGACCCGGTGTCGCAGGAATGGTGGACGCACACCGAGCCCTGCCAGGTGCGCATCGCCGACGAACAGGACCCCGGGGCCCTCTGGCAGCCGCTCGACGAAGTGTGGCACCTCCGGTGACGGCCCGGATCGACGCCCACGTGCACCTGTGGGACCGCGCGACCGACCCGCAGGACTGGATCGATCCGGTGACGATGTCCGCCATCGACCGGGACTTCGGCGCCGAGGACCTGAGCGGGATGCTGCGAGCGACGAGCATGGAGCGCGCGGTTCTCGTGCAGGCGAGCAACAGCATGGAGGAGAGCGTCCGCCTGTCGCGCAGCGACCCCGAGGTGGTCGCGGGCCTGGTCGCATGGGTGGACCTGACCCGCGACGTGCCGCCGCAGCTCGCCGAGGCCGACGCCGGCTCGGTGCCCGTCGTCGGCGTGCGGCACCTGGCCCACATCGACCCGGATCCGGAGTGGTTGCTCCGGGCAGACGTCGCCGACGGCCTCGCCGCCCTCGGCCGGGAGGGGCTCACATTCGACCTGGTGGTCCGCGACTGGCAGCTCGGGCAGGCAGCGCAGGCAGCCGCGCGCCATGACGGTGTCGCTTTCGTGCTCGACCACCTCGGCGGCCCGCTCGCCGACGACGCCGACGCGTCGCGCTGGGAGCGAGGCCTGCGCGCTCGCGGCGCTTCCGAACGTGGCGGCGAAAGTCTCCGGTCTCACGTCCGGCCTGACGCCGGGACGCTGGACGGCGGACGATCTCCGCGGGATCGTCGATACGGCCGTGGAGGCGTTCGGGCCCGACCGTCTGCTCTACGGCTCCGATTGGCCGCTCGCCGAGCTCGGCGGCGGCGCGCCCGCGTGGCGCGAGGCGTTCGACGCGCTGGTCGCCGGCCTGTCCACATCGGAGCGGGACGCGATGCTCGGAGGCAACGCGGCCCGGGTCTACTCGGTCGGCTGACCCGTGCGTGAGCCGGGGGCGTGATCCGGCAGGCGGCGCCGCTCCCACGAGATGTGGATGTGGTCGTGCATCGCCCGCTCGGCGGCGGCCGCATCCCCGTTCGCGATCGCCGCCACGATCGCGGCGTGCTCGTCGAGCGTCAGGGCGACGGCATCCGGGGGATTGATCCCTGGTACCGGCTGGACTCGACAGCGCGCTTGTACAAGTGCTTGGCGATGTTCTCGGCGAGGCGATTGCCGGAGATCTCCATGAGTGCGTAGTGGAAGACGACATCGGCCTGCCGGAACGAGTCCGTCTCCGATTCGCTCTCCCGCATGGCGGTGAGCGCGTTCTCGAGCCGTCGCAGCCCGTCGGCGGTGTGCGACCGGGCGACAGCGCCCGCCATGGCGGACTCGAGGCTGGCGCGCACGACCGTGAGCTCGTCGAGCACGCCGAGGCTCTCGTCGTTGTCGATGAGCGCCGAGAGCACGACCGGGTCGAGCATGTTCCAATATCCGGGCGCCTGCACCTGGGTGCCGCGACCCTGCGACACGATCACCAGGCCCTTCTCCTCAAGCCGCTTCACGGACTCGCGCAGCACCGTGCGGCTGACCCCGAAATGCTCGCTGAGCGGGCCCTCCGGAGGAAGCAGATCGCCCTCTTTGAGCTGGCCGGTGACGATGATCTCGACCAGCTCGGCCACGACGGCGACGCCCAGCCGCGCGGCGGGAAGCCGTTGCGGGATGAGCCGGGCAGCGGCATCGGAGTCGGTCGCCATAGGTATGACCTTAGCGCCTCACCTCTTCGCCGGACGCGCGGGCGTCCTTTCGAAGTTCAGAAGGCTCTCAGGGCTTCGGGTCGGTTGCCCAGTCTGGCGGGGAGGCGATCCGGGAGGCTGAAGGGATGCGCAACACCGTCCCCGCCGTCACCGCCCTGTTCTGGGTCACCAAGCTGCTGACGACGGCGATGGGCGAGACAGCCTCCGACTTCCTGGTGAAGACGATCAACCCCTTCGTCGCCGTCGGTGGAGCGTTCCTGGTGTTCGCCGGTGCCCTGGTGCTGCAATTCACCGTGCGGCGCTATATCCCCTGGGTGTACTGGCTCGCCGTCCTGATGGTCGCGGTGTTCGGCACCATGGTGGCGGATGTGCTGCACGTCGAGCTGGGCATCCCGTACCTGGTCTCGACGGTCGTGTTCGCGGTGGCCCTGGCGGCGGTGTTCGCGCTCTGGTTCCTCACGCAGCGGACGCTCTCGGTGCACCGGATCGACAAGTTCCCGCGCCAGGTGTTCTATTGGTGCGCGGTGCTCGCCACCTTCGCTCTCGGCACGGCCGTCGGCGACCTGACGGCGGTGACGTTCGGGATGGGGTACTGGCTCTCCGCGCTCGTCTTCGGCATCCTGTTCGCGATCCCCGGCATCGCGTACCGCTGGTGGGGGCTGGGCGCGACCGCCGCGTTCTGGACCTCGTACGTGCTGACCCGGCCGTTCGGCGCATCCATCTCCGACGGGCTGGCGGTCTCGCACGCCCGCGGCGGCCTCGCCCTCGGAACCGGCCCGGTCAGCGTGGCGCTGTTCGCGGCGATCGTCGTCTGCGTCGTGCTGCTGAGCCGGCGCCCGCAGGCGCAAGGAGCCCTGTCACGGAAAGGCGCGCAGGGCGCGTTCGGCGACGCGCTGGAGTGACGCCCGGCTCGCGCCCGCCGAGGCCTGAACCGCCAGGCCGGTGCTGACGGTCACCAGGTATTTCGCCAGGTCGGCCGGGCGTTCGCCGGCGGAGAGGTCGCCCTCCTCGACGGCCCGCCGGAAGCGCTCGGTCAGGCGTCGCTCGCCCGCGTCGCGGCTGTCGGCGAGGAACCGGACGATCCGCTGGTCCTCCGCGCTCCCGGCGAGGCCGCCCTGGATCGAGAGGCAGCCGGCGGGCTTGCCCGGCGCCGTGATCGCGAGCACGTTGCTGCGGAGGTAGTGCTCCGCGACCGCGCGGGCGGTCGGCTCCGCGAGGGCGTCGCCCACGTAGGCCATCTCGACGTCCGCGTAGCGGGCGACCGCCTGCTTGAAGGTCTCCTCCTTGTTGCCGAAGGCGGCGTAGAGGCTCGGCCGGTTGATGCCCATGGCCGAGGTGAGGTCGTCGAGCGTGGTGCCCTCGTAGCCCTGGCGCCAGAAGACGTCGACGGCGGCATCCAGAGCCTCGTCGGTGTCGAATCCGCGTGGACGCCCGCGTCCGGCCATCCCAATCACCCCATTCTGTACCGAGTTGAAAGAAATTCTCGCACTCGGGGAATAGCGGGGCAAGCGCACTGTTTTATGTACCGTCTCGAACAGAAATGGAGAAGATCATGACCACCATCGCAGCATCCACCGGAACCCTCGCCGGCAAGAAGGCGCTCGTCACCGGGGGCGCCCGCGGGATCGGCGAGGGCATCGCCCGTGCGCTCGCGGCCCACGGCGCCGAGGTCGCCGTCACCTACCGTGCATCGCGGGAGCGCGCCGACGCACTCGTCGCCGACATCGTGGCCGCCGGGGGACGCGCCGTGGCCGTGCACGCGGACGCCTCCGACGCCGACGCCGCGCGCGCCGGAGTCCGTGACTCCGTCGCCGCGCTCGGCGGACTCGACATCCTCGTCAACAACGCGGGCGGCGGATGGTTCGAGCACTTCACCGAGACGCCCGACGAGCACATCGAGGCGACGATCGACCTGAACATCCGCGGCACCGTCTACGCCACCCAGGCCGCGATCCCGCTGCTCCCCGACGGCGGCCGGATCATCACGATCGGCAGCGTCAACGCCGAGCGGATCCCGTTCACCGGCGGGGCGGTCTACGGCCTCACCAAGGCGGCCATGGTCGGCTTCACGAAGGGCCTGGCTCGCGACCTCGCGGGGCGCGGGATCACGGTGAACGTCATCCAGCCGGGCCCGATCGACACCGAGGGCAACCCGGCCGACGGCGAAGCGGGCGACTACCTGGCCGGCTTCACGGCGTTCGGACGGTTCGGGCACAGCTCGGACGTGGGCGAGCTCGTGTCGTGGATCGCCTCCGACGCCTCCGGCTACATGACGGGCTCGGCCGTCACGATCGACGGCGGCTGGACCGCCTGAGTGCGGGCCGCACGAGCCACCCGCGAAGATTCGTGACGAATGGTCGCTATCCGCATCGGATAGCGACCATTCGTCACGAATGCTGTCGCGCAGGCGGTCAGAACTCGGTGTGGCCGAGGCGCGGCTCGGGCACGAAGGCGGCGATCGCCTCGGCGGCGGACTCGAGCTCGAGGATGATCAGCTCGTTGCGCCCTGCGCGCAGAATGCCGCGCGGCACGTACAGCGTCTCCTGCGGGCCGCGGGTCCAGTAGCGGCCGAGGTTGAAGCCGTTGATCCAGGCGACGCCCTTGCCCCACCCTGTCGTATCGAGGAAGAGGGGAGCCGGCTCGTCGAGGTCGAAGACCGCTCGCGCGAAGACGGGGCCGGCGAGCCGCGAAGGCGCCGGAGCATCGGCAGCGGCCAACGCAGCGGACACGGGCGCGATGTCCGACAGCTGCAGCGGAAGGACGCTCCACCGCTGCAGTTCCTCGCCGTTCAGCTGAACGGGGCCGATCAGTCCCTTCGGCTCGCCGATGCGGGGGCCGTAGTCGACGCGGCCCTGGTCCTCGACGAGGACGGTCAGTGTCCCGCGGCTGGGCGACAGCGCGATGGCGGAGTCGTGGTGGTCGCGAGCGAGCACTCCCAGGCGGCTGCTGCCCACCGACACGTAGGCGCGGTCGCGCACCTCGCCGAACTCCAGGACCGCCGGCTCGGCGGTGTCGATCTCGGTGCGGTACAGCCCGAGCCCGCTGTAGTGGCCGAGCTCGTCGAAGGTGGGCAGCGCGTCCACGTGGGTCCACTCGCCGAGGCGGTCCGCCACCGCCGACAGCGGGAGGGCGGCGTCGAACGCGGCCGTGAAGGACGGAGCGGCGGCCGCGACCACGGGATCCAGGGAGGGTACGGGAGCGTACTTGGCGATGACGTCGCGAAACGCCCAGAACTTCTCCGTCGGCTCGCCGGCCTCGTCCAGCGGGGCGTCGTAGTCGTAGCTGGTCACGATCGGCTGGTAGACGCCCTTGTCGTTTGCGCCGTTGGTGAAGCCGAAGTTGGTGCCGCCGTGGAACATGTACAGATTGACGGAGGCGCCGAGCGCCAGGAGGTCGTCCAGGTCGCCGGCCGACTGCTCCACCGACGTGGTGTGGTGGTGCGTCCCCCAGCTGTCGAACCAGCCGTCCCAGAACTCCGAGCACATGAGCGGACCGGTCGGCTGGTGCTGGCGCAGGGTCGCCAGCCGTTCCCGCGAACGGGAGCCGAAGGATGCCGTCTTCAGCAGCTCCGGCAGCGAACCGTTCCGCAGCATGTCGTCCTGCGGCTGGTCGACGGTCGTCAGCGGAACGGTGATGCCCGCCTCGCGGATGACGTCGACGAGCTGCTGCAGGTACTCCTGGTCGTCGCCGTAGGCGCCGTACTCGTTCTCGACCTGCACCAGCAGCACCGGACCACCCTCGGTCACCTGCAGCGGCCGCACGATCGCGAGCACGTTCCGCAGGTAGCGGCTGACCGCCGCCACGAACTGCGGTTCGGACCGCCGGATGCCGACCGACGGGTCGGTGAAGAGCCATGCCGGCAGGCCGCCGTTGTCCCACTCCGCGCAGATGTACGGCCCGGGACGGACGATCGCGTGCATCCCCTCGTCGGCCACCGCACGCAGGAACCGCCCCAGGTCGAGACCGCCCTCCGTGACCCATTCGCCGGGACGGGGCTCGTGCGCGTTCCACGGCACGTACGTCTCGATGGTGTTCAGCCCCATCAGACGCGCCTTGCGGATGCGGTCCGCCCAGTCGTCCGGGTGCACGCGGAAGTAGTGGAGGGCTCCCGAGAGGATGCGGTGCGGCTCGCCGTCGAGGACGAAGTCGTCGCCCGCGATCTCGAAGGTGGTCATGGTTCTCCTGAGAAGTGGAAGGATGCGGCCGGCCGCGACGAGCGCGACCGGCCGCAGGCGGGGCTACTTGCCGGTGACGGTGAAGCCCTGCTGGTTGCCGTAGTCGACCAGCGCCTTCTGCCACGACTGGAGCGCCGGGTTCAGGCTGGAGTTCGACGTGTACGCCTGGCCCACGGTGTCGCCGTAGATGCTGTTCGCGTAGACCTGGAACGGCAGGTACTGCCAGCCGGAGGAGACGTTCTTGGCCCCGTCCACCAGCACCTCGTTGATCTTCTGGCCGCCGAAGTAGTCGGGAGCCTGCGCGAGGAAGTCGGACGACTCCAGGTCCTTGGTGGTCGACGGGAAGCCGCCGGACTTCAGGAAGACCTCGATGCTTTTCGGGTCGTTGTTGAGCCACTTCAGGAAGCCGGCCGCGAGCGCCTGGTTCTTGCTCTGCTTGAGCACGACCTGCCCGCCGCCGCCGTTCTCGGCGTTGACCGGGGTGCCGTCGTAGGTCGGGATGGGCGCGACGCGCCACTGGCCGGCGCCGTCCTTCACCGACGACTCGAGCACGCCGGGCATCCACGCGCCGGTGACGAGGGTCGCGATCGAGCCGTTGCCGAGCGCCTTGAACCAGTCGTCGCTCCAGCCGGGAACCGTGGAGAGCAGCTTGCCCTCGACCAGCTTGTCCCAGGTGGCGGTCCACTTCTTGGTGCCCTCGTCCTGGAGGTTGATCGTCGCCTTCGTGCCGTTCACCTCGAACGGGCGGCCGCCGGCCTGCCAGATCATGGAGGTGGTGAAGCCGGAGTCGCCCGAGTCGCTCGTGATGTAGGCGTTCGGGTCGGCGGCGTGCAGCTTCTGCGCTGCGGCCACGTACTCGTCCCAGGTCTTCGGCACCGCGATGCCGTACTTGTCGAACAGCGTCTTGTTGTAGAACATCGCCATGGGGCCGGAGTCCTGGGGGAGGCCGACCAGCTTGCCGCCGACGTTCACCGAGCCCCACGGGCCGGGCGTGTAGTCGCCCTTGAGCTTGTCGAAGCCGTACTGCTTCAGGTCGACGAGGGAGTCGGAGAGGGCGAACTGGGGGATGGCGTAGTACTCGACCTGCGCGACGTCGGGGGCGCCCGAGCCGGCCTTGATGGCGTTCTGCAGCTTCGTGTACTCGGTGGTGTTGGTGCCGGCGTTGACCAGCTTGACCTTCACCTTCGGGTACTGCTTCTCGAAGGCGGCGACCTGCGCCTCCGCCGACGGCGTCCACGACCAGTACGTGATGGTGCCGCCCTGCTTGAGGGCCGAGTCGATGTCGGAGGCGCTGCCGCCTCCCGAGGACGTTCCGCCGGAGCAGGCGGCGAGCGAGACGCCGATCACGGTGCTGACGACCGCCGCCGCGACGGCCCGGCGCAGAGTCCGGGACGCGAGTGTGCGCTTCATGGGTTCCCTTTCACTTCTTCGTGGAATGCGATGCATGGATGGATGGATGCGGTTACTGCTTGACGCTTCCGGCGGCGAGACCCGACTGCCAGTAGCGCTGGAGCACCAGGAAGGCGGCACGATCGGGACGATCGTGATGAGCGATCCGGTGATCACGAGGTTGAAGATCGGCTGGGCGCCGACCCCGGTCGCCTGCGCGCTCCACTGGCTGAGGCCCACGGTGAGCGGGTACCAGGTGGGGTCGCTCAGCATGATGAGCGGCAGGAAGTAGTTGTTCCAGGTGGCGACGATGGCGAAGAGCGCGACGGTGACGATGCCGGGGGCCAGCAGCCGCAGCGAGATCGTGAAGAACGTGCGGAACTCGCCGGCCCCGTCCATCCGCGCCGCCTCCAGCAGTTCGGTCGGCACGGCCTCGGTCGCGTACGTCCAGATCAGGTAGAGCCCGAACGGGCTGATCAGCGACGGCAGCATGATCGCCCAGGGCGTGTTGGTGAGCCCGGCCTGGCTGAACATGAGGAAGGTCGGGACGGCGAGAGCGGTGCCCGGGACGGCGATCGCGCCGAGGACCACCGCGAAGACGGCGCGCTTGCCCGGGAAGTCGTACTTCGCGAGCCCGTAGCCGGCGACGGTGGCGAGCAGCGTCGCACCTCCCGCGCCGACGACGACGTACAGCAGCGTGTTGCCGAGCCACTGCACGAAGATCCCGCCGCGGTACGTGAACGTGTCGACGATGTTCTGGAAGAGGTTGAAGTCCTTGCCGAACCACAGCCCGAAGGACGAGTACAGGTCGGGCTGGCTCTTCGTCGCGTTGACGATCAGCCAGATCAGCGGAACGAACGAGTAGATGACGAACAGGATCATCACCACGGTCAGCAGGGAGACTTGCGGATGCGCCGGCCGGATCCGGCGCCCGCGTTGCTGCGGGCGGCGGCGCGCAGGGGACGCTGCGGACGCGGCCGCGGGGCTCCGGGCGCTGCGCGTGTCGGTCAGGGAGGCCATCAGCGGAGCTCCTTCCTCGTGCCGCGGAGCTGCACGACGTAGGCGATCACGGCGGTGACCACGCCCATCACGATCGCGACGGTCGCGGCGTAGTTGAACTGCTGACCGGCGAACGAGAGGTTGTAGGCGTACATGTTGGGCGTGAAGTAGCTGCTGATCGCGTTCGGCGCCAGCTGCTTGAGCAGGTTCGGCTCGTTGAAGAGCTGGAAGCTGCCGATGATCGAGAAGATCGTGGCGATGACGATGGCGCCGCGGATGGCCGGCAGCTTGATGCTGAACACGGTGCGGAGCGCCCCGGCCCCGTCGATCTCGGCCGCCTCGAACAGCTCGGTGGGGATGACGCGCAGCGCCGAGTAGAAGATGAGCATGTTGTAGCCCATGAACTCCCAGGTGACGATGTTGCCGATGGAGGCGAGCACCCACTGGCCGCTCAGGGGCGCGAGGCCGGTGCCGAGCAGCTGGTTGACGCTGGCGGTGAGCCCGAACTGGTCGCCGTAGATGAAGCCCCAGATGAGGGCGGCCACCACGCCCGGGACGGCGTACGGCAGGAACAGCGCGATGCGGAAGAAGCCGGAGCCGTGCAGGCGGGCGCTGTCGAGGGCGAGCGCGGCGATCAGCGAGAGCGCCAGCATGACCGGCACCTGGACCACCAGGAAGATTGCGACCCGGCCGAGCGAGGCCCAGAACTTGTCGTCCTGCAGCACGGCGAGGTAGTTGCCGAGACCGACGAACGCGTTGCCGCCGATGAGCTGCTGCCGGAAGAGGCTGAGGTAGAGCGCGTAGAGCACGGGCGCGATGATCATGGCGGCGAAGACGACCATGAAGGGGCGACGAAAGCCCAGCCGCGCCAGTCGCGACGCGTGAGGCGCCGGCGGCGGGAGCCGCGCGGCGTAATCGCCTGCGTGAGAGACGTCGTTGTCATGTCTTCCCTGGGTCGGAGATCGGGTCGGCGATGTTTACGTCAACATCGTGGGCGCCACTCTAACATGTTGACGTCAACACAGCGCAAGTCGAATGTGAGAAAGTGGAGCCATGACCGAGCCGATCGCCGACACCCAGCCTGCTCCGGCGTCCCGCAAGCGCGGTCCGTCCCTCGGGGATGTGGCGGCACACGCCGGTGTCTCGACGCAGACGGTGTCGCGCGTCGCCAACGGGCTCACCAACGTCGAGGAGACCACGCGCCAGCGCGTCCTCGCGTCCATGCAGGCGCTCGGCTACCGGCCCAACCGCGCGGCCCGCGCCCTGCGCTCGGGCCAGTTCCGGAACATCGGCGTGATGATGTTCACCCTGTCGTCCTACGGCAACATGCGCACGCTGGATGCGATCGCCGTCTCGGCCGCGAAGGCCGGCTACTCGATAACCGTCGTCCCGGTGGAACGACCGACGCAGAAGGACGTGAGCGCCGCATTCAGCCGTCTGCTGGAGCAGGCGGTCGACGGCATCATCGTCGTGCTGGAGGCGCACATCGCCGACCGCTCCGACGTCGAACTGCCGTCGGGGCTCTCCGTCGTCGTCGTGGACTCGACAGAGCGCCGCGACTACCCCCAGGTCGACACCGACCAGGCGGAGGGAGCCCGGCAGGCGACCGAGCACCTGCTGTCCGCTGGGTCACCGCACGGTCTGGCACATCTCGGGGCCGGCCGAGTCGTACTCCGCCGCCCGCCGGGAGGAGTCGTGGCGCCGCACGCTCGAAGAGGCCGATGCGCCCATCCCCGAGGTCTTCCGCGGCGACTGGTCGACCGCGGCCGGCTACCGTCACGGCCAGGAGATCGCGGCGCGGCCGGAGATCACCGCCGTGTTCGCGGCGAACGACCAGATGGCACTCGGCGTGCTGCGCGCCCTCCACGAGGCCGGCCGCCGCGTGCCGGAGGACGTCAGCGTCGTCGGGTTCGACGACATGGCGGAGTCGGACTCCTTCTGGCCGCCGCTCACGACCGTGCACCAGGAGTTCGAGGCGATCGGCCGGCGGGCCCTCGAGCTGCTCATCGCCGAGATCGAGCAGCGCCCGGAACCCGTCCGCTCGTCGGTGCAGCACACCCGTCTCGTCGTCCGGTCGAGCACGGCGGCCCCGTCGCCCTCCGCCTGACGCGCTCCGCCGGTCCGCGTCCCGTTTGCGCCGGGTGGCGACATGATGTCGCAACTCGCGCGGGATAGGCGCATCCACTCACCGTTCGGCGGGCTCGGGAGGGGATGGCGCGCAAACAGGAAGCCCCGGACCGATGGCCCGGGGCTTCCGTACTGTCTCAACCAGTGTGCGCCACGAGGGATTCGAACCCCCAACCTTCTGATCCGTAGTCAGATGCTCTATCCGTTGAGCTAGTGGCGCATGGCCCGCAAGCAGGCCGGATACGAGCTTACATGACCGCATCCAAGACCGCCAATCAGCGGCGGAGGGCCCCTCGACCCGTCCCCATCAGCGGAACATCTCGTCGAGGAAGCAGGCGAGCGCCCGCCAGCTGCGCGCATCCGCCACCGGTCGGTAGCTCTCTGTTCCGGGGATGGTGAACGCGTGCGGCGCCCCGGAGTAGGTGGTCACCTGCCAGTCGACGTGCGGCGCCCCGCGCAGCTCCTGCTCGAACGCGACGACCGCCTCGTCCGGCACCACCGGGTCCGAGCCGCCGGTCAGCACCAGGAGGGATGCGGTGATCTGCGCCGCGTCCGACGGGTCGTGGGCGATGAGGCCGCCGTGGAAGGAGACCACAGCCCGGGCCGGGGCGCCGGTCCGCGCGAACTCGAGCGCCGCCGTCCCTCCGAAGCAGTACCCGATCACGGCGAGCCGCGCCGGATCGACTGCGGGATGCTGCTGCAGCCAGCTGAATCCGGCGGATACGCGCGAGCGGAGCAGCTGCAGATCGCGGTAGTACCGCCCCGCCTCGGCGGGCGCCGCCTCCCCGCTGGGCCGCACGCCGGCGCCGTACAGGTCCGCCGCGAACGCGACGTAGCCCCGCCGAGCCAGCATCTGCGCGCGCATCCGCACGTTGTCGCCCACGCCGTGCCAGTCGTGCAGCACGAGGACCGCCGGCCGGCGCTCGTCGGCGTTGGCGTCGCGCGCGAGGTACCCCTCCAGGGGCAGCCCCTGGTGCTCGTAGGCGACCGTCTCGGCCTCGATGACGGAGCGCTCGGGGATCGGCACCTGCTCGAGCAGGTCTTGGAAGGCGGGGGCGAGGGCGGGCGACGAAGCGTCGAACGTCACAGCGGTACTCCAGGCTCGTCGAGTCGCGCGGGAGGCGGTCGCCACCGGCGGCATGGGCTGCTGTGACCTCTGTCGCGGAACGCGCGGGAGCCCTGGGGTGCGGGTCGGGATCCCACACCATCACCGTACCCCGGTTGTCCCTCTGGACGGCGGACGTACGATGGGGTCATGGCCACCGAATTCAGCGATCAGGCGGATGCGAACCGGTACGCGATGCACGTCGACGGCGAGTTGGTGGCCGTGCTCGACTACAGCATCCTGGGCGACTCGATCTCGCTGACGCGTGCGTTCACGGTGCCGGAGTTCCGCGGCAAGGGCTACGCCGGTCAGCTCGTCGAGTACGCGGTCGACGACATCGAGAAGAGCAGTTCCCGGCGGATCGTCCCGATGTGCTGGTACGTGGGCGACTGGTTCGAGTCGCACCCGGAGCGCGCGGAGCTCTTGAAGAGTCGCGCGGGCTGACGGCACCCGCGTCGGGTCAGAACGCGAACATCTGACCGAGCACGACCACCGCGATGATGAACAGCACGACGATCGTCGCCATGACGATGAGCGCGCGGCCCGAGAGGCGCGCGATGCCGAAGCCGACGAGGAACGGCAGCGCGATGCAGCCGAGGGCGAGCACCCACCAGAAGGCCGCGTAGCCCCGGCCGACGCCGACTCCAGGCGGCCCCCGAAGAGCTTCTGCGTGGTGGGATGCGTCGCGAACGCGATGCAGGCCGACAGCGGATACGCGATGAGCACGGCGGTGATCAGCCCCGCGAACGCGCCCCACAGTCCGCGCTTGTCCCCGAGCTGCAGCGTCTCCTCGCGGTGCGGTCCCTGGCGGCTCTTGGTGCTCATGGCGCACAGCATAGCCACGGGCGGCGCCCCCTGGCATGCACTGTTATCCCAGCGGGATGCCCCTCAGAAGTCGTCGGGCGAGCCGATGACTACGGGCACGCACTCGCTGAAGCGATAGCGGATGAGTTCCGGCCAGAGCGTGGAGTCGCACAGGTCGAAGACGTCCATGACCGCGGCGCCGCCGATGTCGGAGGGCAGGCGTAGCTCGAAGGGCGGCTCGCTCGTCTGCTCGAACTCGATCTCGTATGCGGTGTCGTCGCGCTCGAGCACGGCGAGGACCGTCTCCATGTCGCCTCCTTCGTTCCGGCGAAGTGTGTACGCACATCCATACGCTCTCCCGTCGTCAAGACAAGCCCTTGCGGGCGGATCCCCGCGGCGGCCCGGGCGGAGGGCGGGAGGTCAGCGAGGCGCGCGCGGCGAGCGCACGGCGTAGGCGACCCCGGCCGTGAGCGCCGCGACGAGGAGCACGCGGCCCGTCTTCCTGCGCGTGCCGCCCCAGCCGCCGGACACGGCGTGCGGCGGCCCCGACGGCTCGTAGAGGTTGCCGGTCGTCGGCGCGACGCGCTCCCGGGAGAGCTGGCCGGCCTCCGTCTGCCGGGCGACCGCGGCCTCAACGAGCTGCGGACGCTTCCGGTGCTGCCGCACCAGCGTTCGGCCCGGACCGCTGACCGTGCGCTCCGGGGTGCCCGGATGCTTCCAGGCGGCGAGGATCTCATCCACCGCGTCCGACGCCGGGTACACCGGGGGCAGCGCCTTCAGAGCGCGACCGGTGATGTTGCCGGCGTGATGGAAGATCGGCGTGTCCAGCGTCGGCGGGAGCACCGTAACCACGTGCACCGGCGACTTCGCGAGCGACAGCTCTGAGCGGAGGCTGCGACCGAAAGCGATGATGGCCGCCTTGGACATCGAGTACGCCGCCGAGTACGGCTGCGGCACCTCGCCGAGGATCGACGACACGTTGACGATCAGCCCGGACCGCTGCCGCAGCATCGCCCTCAGCGCGCTCCTGCTGCCGTTCGCGTAGCCGCGGATGTCGACGTCGAGCACGCGCTCGAAGTCGGCGGGCGCCTGCTCCCAGAACCGGCCGTAGGCGGTGACGGCGGCCGCGTTGACCCGCACGTCGAGCCTGCCGTCGCGGGCGATGGCCGTGTCGACCGCGCGGTCGGTGATGGACCGGTCGGTCACGTCGCCCGCGACGGTCGCCACGCCGCGCGCGCCGAGCGCCGAGCACTCGGCTGCGACCTCCTTCAGAGTGGATGCGCCCCGCGCCACGAGCACGAGTCGCGCGTGCCGTCTCGCGAAGGCGAGGGCGGTGGCGCGGCCCAGACCGCTGGATGCTCCGGTGACGACGACGACGGGGGATGCGCTCATGGCCCGACCCTAGGCGCGCGGCGGAGACCGGTGGAGGCCTTGACAGTCGGCGGTGCGTGCCCGGACCGACGCCCATACGCGCCGGAGCGGCCGTGCGGAAGGGACTGTCGCCGACCGCATCCCGGGCCGACGATGCCGACACCTGGAGAGGAGCATCCCATGACCGCCCCCGACGTCGAGCCCGGATTCCGGCGCGCCAAGCGACCACGTTCCGTGGTCGCCGGGCCCTATGGCCATCCCTTCCATGCGACCGTCGTCACGATCCCCATCGGGGCGTGGACGGCCGCCGTCGTCTTCGACATCGCCGCGCTGCTCGGGGCGGCGCCCGGGGCGCTCGCCGTCGGCGCGCTCTGGCTGGTCGTCATCGGTGTGATCGGCGGACTGCTCGCCGCAGTCTTCGGCCTCCTGGACTTCTCGCAGCTGCCCGCCGGCACGAAGGTGAAGCGCACCGCCGTCTGGCACCTGATCTTCAACTCCACCGCCATCGTGCTGTTCATCGTGAGCGCCATCGTTCGCGCCGGCGACCCGGACCACCCGAGTGTGGGAGGGTTCATCCTCGCGCTCATCGGAATCCTCGTGGTCGGCGTCTCCGGGTTCCTCGGCGGCGAGCTGGCCTACCGCCACGGAGTCCGCGTCGCGGACGAGCGGGACCAGGAGCGCGCGTACAACCGATGACCCCGCGAACCACCAGCCCGAGCCGCTACGGTGGCGGCATGTCGCGCATCCAGGAGGTCGCCCGCGAGTCGTTCGGTTGGCAGGAGCTCCGGCCGCGCCTGGCGGAGGCGATGCAGGTCCTCCTCGACGGCGGCGACGTGCTCGCCGTCATGCCGACCGGCTACGGCAAGTCGTCGCTGTACCAGGTGACCGGCACCGTGCTCGGAGGCGTCACGATCGTGGTCTCTCCCCTGATCTCGCTGCAGGAGGACCAGGTGCGCGCGCTCGCCGAGGCGAAGGATGTGCCCCGCGCGTTCGCCATCAACTCGTCCGCCGGCCAGCGCGAGCGCGAGGACGACTGGGAGGCCCTGGAGGCGGCCGGCGCCGGCTTCGCCTTCCTGGCGCCCGAACAGCTGGCGAACCCGGAGGTGCGCGAGCGTCTCCGTGCGCTGCCCGTGTCCCTCTTCGCGGTGGACGAGGCGCACTGCGTGTCGTCGTGGGGCCACGACTTCCGGCCCGACTACCTGCTCCTCGGCGACGTGATCGACGAGCTGGGGCACCCTCCTGTCGTCGCGATGACCGCCACGGGTGCGCCGCCGGTGCGGGCGGAGATCGGGGAGCGGCTCGGGATGCGACGGCCGCGGCTGTTCGCGACCGGATTCGACCGCCCCAACCTGCGGCTGGAGGTGCGTCGCCACGAGGAGGACGCGGAGAAGCGCGCGGCCGTCGTGGAGCACGTGCGCGAGCTGCAGGGTTCCGGTCTCGTCTACACCGCGACCCGGAAGGACGCCGAGCAGTACGCCGAGGAGCTCGAGAGGCACGGCATCCCGGCCGCCGCCTACCATGCGGGCCTGCGGCGTGCCGAGCGCGACGACGTGTACGAACGGTTCATGGACGACCGCGCACGCGTCGTCACCGCGACCAGCGCGTTCGGGATGGGCATCGACAAGCACGACGTCCGCTTCGTCGTGCATGCGTCGGTGACCGACTCGCTCGACAGCTACTACCAGGAGGCCGGACGCGCCGGACGCGACGGCGAGCCCGCGGTCGTGACGCTGCACTACCGGCCGGAGGACTTCGCCCTGACCAAGTTCTTCAGCGGCGGGGGACCGGATGCGGACGAGCTGGCGTGCGTCTTCGGCGCCATCGCGAAGGAGCCCGGCATCGGCCGCGCCGACCTCGCCGAACGCACCGGCATCAGCGTCCGCTCGCTCGGGCGGCTGCTCGGGCTGCTCCGCGACGCGGACGTGCTCTCGGGCGGTGACGACGAGTTGCGGGCGGCCGACGTCAAGGCCGGCGAAGCCGCATCCGCGCGGTCGCCGAGGCGGAGGCCCGGCAACGGATCGAGCACTCCCGCTCGCAGCTGATGCAGGAATATGCCGAGACGGGAATGTGCCGCCGCCAGTTCCTCCTCGGCTATTTCGGGGAGGAACTCGAAAAGCCGTGCGGCAACTGCGACACGTGCTCGTCGGGGAGCGCCTACCGCTGGGCGGACCAGCACGACGCGGCGGGTGAGGAGCCGTTCCCGCTGGCCGCACGGGTCACGCACGAGACCTGGGGCGCCGGAGTCGTCATGCACACCGAGGCCGACCGGCTGACGGTGTTCTTCGACGACGCCGGCTACAAGGTGCTGTCGCTCGCGGCCGTGACGGACGGCGGCCTGCTCGAAGTGCTCGGCCCGGCCGCCTGACGGATCGGATCAGCTGCGACCGAACGCCCGCGCTGCAGCGACCGCGGCGGCGGCGCCGTCGAACCACGGCTCGCCGTGCCCGGGCAGCAGCACGCGGGCGCCGGTCGCGGCGATGGCGTCCAGTGAGCGCAGGGCCATGTCCGAGTCCGCCGTCGCGGCGCCCGCGATGATCTGCGGTCCGACCCGACCCTTGTACGGGTCCAGCGTGACGATCGCGTCCCCCGTGAGGAGCGTCTCCGCGCTCCGCAGCAGCAGGCCGCAGTGCCCGAAGGTGTGGCCGGGGGTGAACACGACCTCGGGGCGGCCGGGCACATCCAGCATCCCGGATCCGGGCAGCTCGGACACCGCCTCCACGCCCTTGACGCTGAGGGCGCCCGCCCGCACCATTCCGGTCACCGGCCTCAACGACCGGGGATAGAGGAGGGGTAGACCAGCGGCGTGTGCTCCCGGCGGTAGCGGTAGGGATGCGCCGCGAGCCTCCGGTCCTCCGCGTGCACGTAGACCGGCACCCCGAACTCCTCGACCGCCCGCTTCGCGACGCCGACGTGGTCGAAGTGCCCGTGCGTCAGCACGATGCCCTGCAGGTCGCGCATGCGGAGGCCCAGCTCGTGCGCCGCTCGGATCAGCGCGCTCCAGGTCTTCGGGAAGGCCGCGTCCACGAGCGTCCAGGAGTCCCCGTCCGCGAGCAGGTAGCAGTTGGTGGCGGCATGCTCGAGCCGGTGCACTCCCGGCACGACGTCCGGCGTGAGCTGCGGGGCCGTGCTCCGGCGGTCGGCCGTGAGCGGGATCGTTGCGGTCATGATGCAGGTCTACGCGCTGCGGAGTGTCGCGGGCAGGGGTTGACACCCCGAGTGACCGGTCGCCTTCCGGCCCGCCCGCTTCCGGTCAGTGCGGCCTGTTCACGCGGCCCGCCACGCCCTATGCTGTTCCGCGGGAAAGGGGAATCGTATGGGCGCGATCGCTGTGCACGAGTTCGTCTCGCTGGACGGCGTGTTCGAGGATCCGAGCTGGACCGCCGAGTACGGGTTCGACCCGGAGATGGGCGAGGACATCGGGCGGATCACCCGCGCCTCGGACGCCATCCTGCTCGGTCGACGCACCTTCGAGATGTTCGCCCCCGCCTGGTCCCAGCGCACCGCCGACGACGACCCCGGGGCGCCGTTCTTCAACGACAGCCCGAAGGGCGTGGTCAGCTCGTCGCTCGATGACGAGACCGCTGCAAGGACCTGGAACAACTCCCGCTCGCTGGGCGCCTACGACGCCGAGCGCATCCGGGAGTTCGCCGACGGGTACAGCGGCGTTTACGTCAGCGGCTCCGGCTCGCTCGTGCGGTCGCTGCTCGCCGACGGGCTCGTCGGAACCCTCCACCTGTTCGTCTATCCGACCGTCCGCGGAACCGGCGCCCGCCTGTTCCCGGAGGGCAGCGCGCCCGTCAAGCTCCGGCTGCGCCACCAGTACGCCTACGCGAACGGCGTCGTGCATCTGGCCTACACGCCGGCGTGATCCGTCACGATTGAGGACACTGTGCGTCCTCTTAGGTAGATAGCGTCGCCTCATATAGATCGTCGTCGGGTGCCGCGCATCGCCGGCACCCGCATCCACACACAGCACACCCGGGAATCACTGTGACTCTGCTTCGTCTCTCACTCCGCTTCGTGCGCCCCTACTGGCGCGCGGTGACCGCGGTCGTCCTCCTCCAACTGGTGGCGACCATGGCCGCCCTCTACTTGCCGACGCTCAACGCGGACATCATCGACAAGGGCGTCGTCAAGGGCGACACCGATTTCATCTGGCGCACCGGCGGTGTGATGCTGATCGTCTGCTTCGTGCAGGTGATCGCGGCCGTCGCCGCCACGTACTTCGGCGCACGTGCGTCGATGTCGGCCGGCCAGGACATCCGCCGCTCCTTCTACCGCAAGGTGGATGCGCTGCCGTCGCTCGACCTCGCGCGCTGGGGCATGCCGACGCTGATCACCCGCAACACGAACGACGTGCAGCAGGTGCAGATGCTGCTGCTGATGACGTTCAACTTCATGGTCTCCACGCCGATCATGTGCATCGCGGGCATCATCTTCGCGGTGCGGGTCGACGCGGGCCTGTCGTGGCTCATCTGGGTGTCCGTGGCCGTGCTCTTCATCGTGGTGGGCATCCTCGTGACGATCCTGCTGCCGATGTTCCGCGTGATGCAGGAGCGCATCGATGGCGTCAACGGCGTGATCCGCGAGCAGATCGTCGGCATCCGCGTGATCCGGGCGTTCGTGCGAGAGAGGTTCGAGACGAAGCGCTACGACGACGCGAACGCGGCGCTCACCCGCATATCGGTGAAGGTCGGCAACGTCTTCGTGCTGATGTTCCCGGTGATCATGCTGATCCTCAACGCGGCGACGGTCGCGGTGCTGTGGTTCGGCGGGCACCGGGTGGATGCGGGCGACATCCAGATCGGCGCGCTCACCGCGTTCCTGCAGTACCTGCTGCAGATCCTGGTGGCCGTCATGATGGGCGTCTTCATGGCGATGATGATCCCGCGGGCCATGGTCTGCGCGGAGCGCATCGAGGAGGTGCTCGGCGCGTCCGCCAGCACCACCGTCGAAGGGGCAGGCGCGTCCGCCGTCCCCGCCGACGGCACGGTCGAGGTGCAGGATGTGACGTTCGGGTACCCCGGGGCCGAGAAGCCGGTGCTGAACGGCGTCTCGTTCACCGCCGAGGCGGGCGAGGTGACCGCGATCGTCGGTTCGACCGGATCGGGCAAGACGACGCTGGTGTCCGTCATCGCGAACCTCTTCACACCGCAGAAGGGTCACGTGCTCATCGGCGGCGTGCCGGTCGACGAGCTGAGCCGGCAGCAGATCGCCGGCGTGCTCGGACTCGTGCCGCAGCGTCCGTACCTCTTCTCGGGGACCATCGCGTCGAACCTGCGCTTCGGCCGGCCCGACGCCACGGACGCCGAGCTGTGGGAGGCGCTGCGCATCTCGCAGGCGGAGGACTTCGTCCGCGCCAAGGGACGCGGGCTCGACGAGCGCATCTCGCAGGGCGGCACCAACGTCTCCGGCGGCCAACGGCAGCGCGTCTCTGCATCGCCCGCGCCCTCGTCGCCCGCCCGAAGGTCTACCTGTTCGACGACTCGTTCTCGGCGCTCGACGTCGCGACCGACGCCCGGTTGAGACGCGCGCTCGCCGACTCGACGGGTGACGCGGCGGTGATCGTGGTCGCCCAGCGGGTGTCCACGATCCGGGAGGCGGACACCATCATCGTCATGGACGACGGGCGGGTCGTCGGCCGCGGAACGCACGACGAACTGATCGAGACCAACGAGACCTACCGCGAGATCGTCGAGTCGCAGCTGAGCCTGGAGGTGGCCTGACCATGGCGCGCACCACGGAGCACCAAGAAGCGCGGCGGCCGCCCTGAGGGGAGCAGACGCCGAACGCCACGGACATCGTGCTCGACGAGCTCGAAGAGGCAGTACGACTTCACGCCGGGTGAGGGCGACGGCGACATGTTCGGCGGAGCCCCGGCGAAGAAGGCCGAGAACTTCTGGCCGTCGTTCAAGCGGCTGATGGGCCTGCTCAAGCCGGAGTGGCTCGGGATGGCCTTCGTCACGCTGCTCACGGTCGTCTCTGTCGTGCTCATCGTCATCGCTCCGAAGATCCTGGGCGACGCGACGAACGTCATCCTCCGCGGCGTGATCTCGTCGCAACTGCCCCCGGGCGTGCCCGTCAGCCAGGTGATCGAGCAGCTGCGGGCGGCCGGGCAGGACCAGCTCGCCGACGTGATCGCCGGCTCCGGCGTCACGGCCGGGCAGGGCATCGACTTCACCGAGCTCGGGCGGCTCCTGCTGATCGTGCTCACGATGTACCTGGTCGCCTCGCTGCTGCAGTGGTGGCAGGGCTACCTGCTCAACGGCGCTGGTCATGCGAGTGGTCTACGGGCTGCGGAAGGACGTCGAGGCCAAGCTGAACCGGCTCCCGCTCAGCTACTTCGACACGCGCCAGCGCGGCGACCTGATGTCGCGCGTGACCAACGACGTCGACAACATCCAGACTGGCGCTGCAGCAGGCGTTCTCACAGCTCATCCAGTCGGTGCTCACCGTGATCGGCATCGCCATCATGATGTTCATCGTGTCGTGGCAGCTCGCGCTGATCGCGCTGATCTCGATCCCGCTCTCCGGCGTCATCGCGGGCATCATCGGCTCGCGGTCGCAGAAGCTGTTCAAGACGCAGTGGGCCTCCACCGGCGCGCTCAACGGACACATCGAGGAGTCGTACTCGGGTCTCGACCTGGTGCGCGCGTTCGGGCGCGACGAGGTCATGCTCGCCGAGTTCGACGCCCGCAACTCGACCCTGCACAAGGCCCAGGTCGGCGCGCAGTTCGTGTCGGGCAGCATCATGCCCGCAATGAACTTCGTCTCGTACCTGTCCTACGTGCTCATCGCGGTGGTCGGCGGGCTGAAGGTCGCCGCCGGGCAGCTGACGATCGGCGACGCCACGGCGTTCATCCAGTACTCGCGGGAGTTCTCGCAGCCGATCGGGCAGATCGCCGGCATGGCGAACATGCTGCAGTCGGGTGTCGCATCCGCCGAGCGGACGTTCGAATTCCTCGACTCCGCGGAGCAGACGCCCGACACCGTGACGGAGCACCTGCCGGAGCGCGCCGACGGCCGGGTGGAGCTCGACCACGTCGACTTCTCGTACGACCCCGAGACGGAGCTCATCCGGGACCTGTCGCTCAGCGTGCAGCCGGGCAGCACCGTCGCGATCGTCGGACCGACCGGCGCGGGGAAGACCACGCTGGTCAACCTCATCATGCGGTTCTACGAGCTGAGCGGCGGGGCGATCCGCCTCGACGGCGTCGACACCACGCACCTGTCGCGCGACGAGCTGCGCGGACAGGTGGGCATGGTGCTGCAGGACGCCTGGCTGTTCTCCGGGACCATCCGCGAGAACATCCGCTACGGCCGGCTCGACGCGACGGACGACGAGGTGATCGCAGCCGCCAAGGCCACGATGGTCGACCGGTTCGTGCGCCAGCTGCCGGACGGCTACGACACGGTGATCGACGCCGAGGGCGGGAACGTCTCGGCCGGCGAGCGTCAGCTGATCACGATCGCGCGGGCGTTCATCGCCAACCCGTCCCTGCTCATCCTCGACGAGGCGACCTCGTCGGTGGACACCCGCACCGAACTCCTCGTGCAGCACGCCATGGCGGCGCTGCGGACCGACCGCACGTCGTTCGTGATCGCGCACCGGCTGTCGACCATCCGCGACGCGCACACCATCCTGGTCATGGAGCACGGCCGCATCGTCGAGCAGGGCGACCACGCGACCCTGCTCGAGCGCCGCGGCGCGTACTACGAGCTGCACATGACCCAGTTCCGCGGCGGCGACGCCGAGGCGGAGCAGGAGCGCGAGGAGCAGGAGCAGCAGGGGGCCCGCCCCGACCTGCCCGAGGAGGTGGCCGCGCCGTAGCGTCGAGGTGAGTGGTGCGCGGGCCACCGAGCAGGGTTGAGGCCGCCCGCGCACCGGACACCATCGAACGACGATCACACGGCCGCGTGCAGGCGATTGACTGACACGCGGCCGCGTGCGGCTAGAACGACCGGTTCAGCGGAGTCAGCGCCGGGCGATCTTCGCCACGGTCCGCACCGCGACCACACCGGCGATCACCCACGGCCCGAGCACGATGATCGGATCGAGCCAGGTGTGCTTCACGTCGGCGCGGTTGACGCCGTAGCGCGACGAGGATCGGCCGGTGTCCGAGCTCGGCCAGCACGCCCGACTCGGTGATCGGGTCGTCGGGGCGCCGGCTCGCGAGCGACCTCACGTGCGCACCGATCGCATCCACCCGGTCGCCGACCACCAGCAGCAGCCAGTGAGCGGTGCGCCCTCGCTGTACCGTTCGTAGGCGAACCGGCGGATGGCGCCCGAGACGCCGTGCAGCGGCTGCGCCGCGCCGAAGACGGGGTGAGCATCTGGTGCTCGATGGAGCGCTCGCGGTATCCGGCCGCTTCCTGGCGCTCCGGGAACTCCCAGTGCGCCCCGGTCGCCTCCGGGTCGAACCGTTCGCGTGGATGCGACGGCCGGTCGGCGGGGTCACTGTCCACTCCCCACCCGGGGATGCGTCGGCGCAGGGCCTCGGGGTCGTACTTCTTCGTGTGGTCGCGTGCGACGTACGGCATGGTGGTCCTCCTAGGCCGCGCTCGGGATGACGAGCGGCTTGATGATGCCGTCGAGCTTCGTCGAGAACAGGTGGTACCCGTCCTGGATGTGCTCGAGCGGGATGCGGTGGGTTACGATCTCGCTGGGCGTCAGGTAGCCGTTGCGGACGTGCTCGAACAGGCGAGGCCACTGGCGCTTCACCGGGCACTGGTTCGTGTTGATCCGGAGACCCTTGTTCATCGCGTCGCCGAACTTCACCGCGCTGAACAGCGGCCCGTAGGCGCCCATCACCGAGATGGTGCCGCCTTTGCGCACGGAGTCGATGGCCCAGTTGAGGGCGACAGGCGAACCCCCTTGCAGCTTGAGCTTCGACGACGTGATGTGCTGCAGCGCCGAGCCGTCCGCCTCCGCGCCGACTGCGTCGATCACGACGTCCGCGCCGAGCCCGTCGGTGGTGCGCTTCAGGGTCAGGACCACGTCATTCAGCTGCGTAAAGTTGTACGTCTCGGCGTGCGCGAACTCCTGAGCCTTGGCGAGGCGGTAGTCGAGGTGGTCGATGACGATCACCCGGCCGGCGCCCATCAGCCAGGCCGACTTCGCCGCGTAGAGTCCGACCGGCCCGGCGCCGAACACGACGACGGTGTCGCCCTCCTCGATCTCTCCGAGCTGCGCGCCGAAGTATCCGGTGGGCAGCGCGTCGGTGAGCAGGACAGCGTCCTCATCCGACATCCAGTCGGGGATGATGGCCGGCCCGACGTCGGCGAACGGCACGCGCACGTACTCCGCCTGGCCGCCGTCATAGCCGCCGGTCGTGTGCGAGTACCCGTAGATACCGCCGACGGCGGTCGCATTGGGGTTCACGTTGTGGCAATTCGAGTAGAGGCCGCGGACGCAGAAGTAGCAGCTCCCGCAGAAGACGTTGAACGGCACCATCACCCGGTCACCCACCTTCAGGTTGCGCACATCGGGGCCGACCTCGTCCACGATCCCGATGAACTCGTGCCCGAAGGTGTGCCCGATCCGGGTGTCCGGCATCATGCCGTGATACAGGTGCAGGTCGGAGCCGCAGATGGCGGCCAGCGTCACGCGGACGATCGCGTCGCCGGGGTGCTCGATCTTCGGCCTGTCCTTCTCCTCCACGCGGATCTTGTACGGACCGCGGTATGTCATGGCCAGCATTCGGCCCCCTCTCGTCGCAGACCACTCCAATCCCTTCGCCCTCCCGAGTCGAGGCGTTGACAGGCCCTATGCCGGGTGTAGCCCTACACCGTTTTGCTAGGCAAGTGAACGAGTTGTCCCGCGAGGCCCCGCCGTCGTACAACTGGAGGCATGACCAAGGATGAGCGCGCCTCTCTGCCCCCGGGGCCGGACTTCAAGTACGGCGGCTACACCGTCCGGATCGAGCCGGAGCACGGCCGCACCGGGCGCTGGCGCGTCGTCGACGACGAGAACTACTACGGGCTGATCGCAGCGTCCGACCCGCTCAACGGCGACCCGGAGGTGCACTTCGCCGCGCATTTCCCCGGCGAGGAGGACATCCCGCCGATGAAGATCGTGCCGTTCTGGACCTCGGCCGCCGAGTTCCTGCTCGATGCGGGCGAGGGTGAGCCGCTGTGGGGGCTGCCGGAGGACCGCACGGCGCCGCATCCCATCGTCGTCGAGGACCTCACCCCGCCGACGGGTCCGGTCGAGACGCGCGAGTCCCCGGCCACCTGAGTTCGCCCCGCGCGGCCGCCCGCACCACGATCGCGATCGCGCAGACCGTTCCCGCCGTGGCCACAATCGCGTAGGTTGCGACGGTCACCGGGTTGGGCTGCAGCGCGACCTCGCCAGGGAGGCGCAGCACGAAGTACTCCACCGCCGCGCCCACCGGGATGGCGAGGCGCGCGAGCACGCCCAGGACGTCCGGCCGTCGCAGGGCCGCACCGATCATCCCGAGAGGAACGCACGCCAGCACGGAGGCGGCCGCCCATATGCCGGCATCCCCGGCGAGCACGTCCCATGCAGTGCCCTCGATCGACGCGTAAAGCCCGAGGGAGAGGTCGCTGCCGTAGTAGCTGAAGACCGCGCAGAGAAGCACCATCAGGGCGCTCCGGATCGGCGCCCAGGGCACGAGCGCCGCCGCCACGATCCCGAGAGCCGCCCACGACCAGCCCATGCCGAGGATCTTCGACGGGATCGCCCACAGCGGGGAGGTATTCACAAGCGACGAGAGGATGCCGAAGACGGCACCGCCCACGGCGAGGAGGACGAAGGTCAACACGTGCTTCGGCATCCCGATGCGATCGAATCCGGCCATACGGCACAGTTTCAAGAGACGCCCGCACCGGGCAACTCGGCGTGGCCGCTATTGGCCACGACGCATCCGCCACATTGACCCGTCAGAAATCCCCGACGTATTCTGCTCGTCCGCGATGAGCGCCGGGGCCGTCTGCGGACCCACCGACCTCGAACGAAGGGCCATGATGACCGACACCACCACTCCCGCCATCGAGTGCGAGGAGTTTCTGCCGCACCCGCCGGCCACCGTCTGGCGCGCAATGACCGATCCGGAACTCGTCGCCCGATGGTGGGCCGCAGGCGATGTACGAGCGGAGGTCGGACACCGCTTCACCCTCGACATGGGCGCGTGGGGGCTCCAGCGATGCGAGGTGCTGGAGGTGGCGCCCGAACGCCTCATCCGGTACAGCTTCGGCGAGGGCGTAATCGACACCACCATCACGTGGACGCTGGTGCCCGAGGGCGCCGGCACCCGCTTGTTCCTGCGGCACGAGGGCTTCGACCTCGACTCGCCGCTCGGTCGGACGGCGCTCGAAGGCATGGGTCGCGGATGGCCCGGCGTGCTCGGCGCGGTCGGCAGGGTGCTCACCGACCCTTCGCTGTGAACGACGAAGGCCCGGAGCCGACGGCTCCGGGCCTTCCGCGTGACGCGACTGCTAGGCGGTCGCGCCGATGGCGAAGCTGACGCCGCCCTGGTCGTCGACCTGGGCGTCCAGCACCTTGTCGTCGAGCACCTCGGCGGCCTGCGTCTCCAGGAAGATGCGGGCGCCGCCCGACTCCACGACCTGGTCCGAGGCCTCCGGCTCGGGGGTGACGGCCGCCGCGAAGGCGGTGGCGTCGGGGTTGCTGCTGCTGATCCGCAGGCCGGCCGTCTCGTCGGGGGACTGGTCGGTCAGCGTCTTGACGATCGTGCTGGCGTTCTCCGTGAGGGTGAGCATGTGCTCTCCTTCCTTTCGATGGTCCAGGAATGCCCTACGCTCCCGCGGCGAGGGCCGCCCGCAACTGCCGTTGAGGCGTTTGCCAGGGAACGTCCACCGGGCTCTACTCGAAGGCGGCGAGCAGCTCGCGGTTGAATGCGGCGAGGTCGTCGGGCTTGCGCGAGGAGACGAGCGTGAACGGCCCGTCGTCCACGACGACCTCCTCGTCCACCCAGGTGGCGCCCGCGTTGCGGTAGTCCGTCTGCAGACTCGGCCAGCTGGTCAGCTTCCGTCCGTCGAGCACGCCCGCCTCGATGAGCACCCATCCGCCGTGGCAGATCACCGCGATGGGCTTGCCCGCGTCGGCGAACGCCTTCACGAGCGAGACCGCCTCGGGGAAGGTGCGGACCTGGTCTCCATTGGCGACGCCGCCGGGCAGCACCAGCGCGTCGTACTGTTCGGCGCTCGCGGAGCCGAGGGTCGCATCCACCGGGAACGTGTCGGCGGGCGTCAGGTGGTTGAACGCCTGCACCTCGCCCTCCTCCTTCGAGATCAGCTTCGGCGTGCCGCCTGCGTCGCTGACCGCCTTCCAGGGCTCCACCAGCTCCGCCTGCTCGATACCCTCCGGGCCGACCAGGAGCGCGATCGTCTTGTCGTTCAATGCCATGTGCGTTCTCCTTCCGTCACCCCACCTGTACGCGCGGGGCGGGGCAGAATGAACCCATGGCGAGCATCCCGCAGCTGACTCTCAACGACGGCAACACGATCCCGCAGCTGGGCTTCGGCGTGTACAAGATCCCCGAGGCCGAGACGGCGGATGCGGTGGTTGCCGCACTGGATGCGGGGTACCGCCACATCGACACGGCCGCCTTCTATGACAACGAGCGCGGCGTGGGCGAAGGTGTGCGGCGCAGCGGGCTCGACCGCTCAGAGGTCTTCGTCACGAGCAAGGTCTGGTGGACCGAGAACGGGTACGACTCGACCCTGCGCTCGTTCGACCGGAGCTTGGAACTCCTGGGCTTCGACGCGGTCGACCTGTTCCTCATCCACTGGCCGGCGCCGAAGAGCGACCGGTACGTCGAGACCTGGCGTGCGCTCGAGCGAGTCCGGGACGAAGGGCGCGCGCGGTCGATCGGCGTCGCCAACTTCCACACCCACCACCTCGGCCGGCTCGCCCGCGAGACGGCGACGGTGCCCGCGGTGAACCAGGTGGAGCTGCACCCGTGGCTCCCGCAGGCACAGGTGCGCGCCTACGACGCGGCCCACGGCATCGTCACCGAGGCCTGGTCGCCGCTGGCGCGGGGCCGCATCCTGGGCGACCCGACGCTCGACCGGCTGGCCGCGAAGCACGGCGTGAGCCCGGCCCAGGTCGTCATCCGCTGGCAGCTGCAGCTCGGAAACGTGGTGATCCCCAAGTCGACGTCACCGGAGCGCATCCGCTCGAACGCCGATGTGTTCGGCTTCGAGCTGGACGCCGCCGACCTCGCCGCGATCGCCGCGCTGGAGACGGGCGAGCGGACGGGGAAGGACCCGGACGACCTGGGCTGAGCCCGCTCAGTCCACCCGTTCGACCGGCTGCCGCAGGATGGTGCGCAGCTTCTCGGGCGCGGTGCGGCGGGCGTCGCTCAGGTAGATCTCGTGGTGCCGGCCCGTCATGCGGAGGCCGTTGGCCGGGATGAACTCCTCGTGCAACTCCTCGAGCACGGGCGCCTCATCGTCGTACGAGCCGAGATGGAGGGTCTGCACGCTGAGGCCCTCCTCGAGCGTCTCCACGCGCAGGCTGTCGAGCAGCAGGACGCCGCCCTTCGCCGCGACAGCTGCGCGGGCCTCCGCGACGTGCTCGTCGGTGAGCCAGTCGGGCACCAGGATGAGCGCCCTCCAGTCCCATTGCGACTTGTCGCGGGCGGTGGTGAACGCCGCCATGTCGTCCGCCCACCACAGCGCCTCCAGCGGCATGACGGTGTAGTCGCGGTCGAGCGTGCGCTTGCTGAAGAACTTGAGGGCGTACGCGACGGGGTAGAGCGTCTGCAGCGCGTCACGGTAGGCGTCCGTGTTGGGATCCCCGTGGCCGTCGACGGCGAGGTAGCGCAGCGGCGGCACGGTGATGACGTCGAAGCGCCCCCGCCGTGCGCTGTACGCGGGCAGCTCCTTCTTCAGGTCGACCTTCACCGCGGCCTCACTCGCCCGACGGGTGCGCCCCGACGACGTCGAGCAGCCACGCCAGCGCGAAGGCGCGCTCCGCCAGGCGGCGTACCGTCCGGAGACCCTGCCGTGGCCGGCCGCCATCTCGATCTTGAGCAGCGGATCCGCATCCACCTCGCGCAGCTTCGCCACCCACTTGGCGGGCTCGACGTAGAGCACCCGGGTGTCGTTGAGGCTTGTGATCGCCAGGATGCGCGGGTAGCGCGTCGCGTGCACGTTCTCGAGCGGCGAATACGACTTCATGTAGTCGTACACCTCGGGGTCGTGCAGCGGGTCGCCCCACTCGTCCCACTCGATCACGGTGAGCGGCAGCGAGGGGTCCAGGATGCTGGTCAGCGGATCGACGAAGGGCACCTCGGCGAGGATGCCGGCGAAGTCGCGGGGCGCCAGGTTCGCCACGGCGCCCATCAGCAGGCCGCCGGCGCTGCCGCCCTGCGCCGCCATGCGCGACGGCTCCGTCCACCCACGGTCCACCAGGTGCCGCGCCGCGGCGACGAAGTCGGTGAAGGTGTTCTTCTTGTGCAGCTTCTTGCCGTTCTCGTACCAGAGCCGGCCGAGCTCGCCGCCGCCGCGCACGTGCGCGATCGCGAAGACGACCCCGCGGTCGAGCAGGCTGAGGCGCGGGATGCCGAACGACGGATCCATGCTCGCCTCGTACGAGCCGTAGCCGTACAGCACGAGCGGCGCGGGCTCGCCGGGGGTGACCAGGTCGCGGCGGTAGACCAGCGAGATGGGGACGCGCGCGCCGTCCGCCGCGGTCGCCCACTCGCGGCGCTGCTCGAACAGCGACGGGTCGAAGCCGCCGAGCACCGGCTGCTGCTTGCGCAGGGCGAGTTCGCCCGTCCGCACGTCGTAGTCGTACACGGTCGACGGGGTGACGAAGCTGCCGTATCCCAGTCGCAGGAACGGCTGCGTCCACTCGGGGTTGCCGCCGACGCCGACGGTGAACAGCTCCTCGTCGAAGTGCAGCTCGTGCGGGGTGTCGTCGGCGGGCCGGTCGCTCTGCGGGTCGGGCACGCATGCGACGGCGACCCGCGTCATGCCCTCGCGGCGGTACTCGACGCTGACGAAGTCGCGGAGCGCATCCACCCCTCCAGGCGCACGGCGGGGTCGTGGGGCAGCAGGATGCGGCGCGGGCCCTGCGGGTCGTCGGCCGAGACGCTGACCAGCTCGAAGTTGACCGCCCCGTCGTTGTGCACGATGAGCAGGCGGTCGTGGCCGCCGACGACGGCGTGCTCGATGTCGTACTCGACGCCCTCCGTGCGCGGCCAGACGACGCGGAACTCGCCGGTCGGGTCGTCCGAGCGCAGCAGCCACGATTCGCTGGTGATGTTGGAGCCGGCCTCGATGACCAGGAAGCGGCGGCTCCGGGTGAGACCCACGCCGATCCAGTACCGCTCGTCGGGCTCGTGGAACACCTGCACGTCGGGCACCTCGGGACCGTCGCCCACGCGGTGCCGCCAGACCGTGTCCGGCCGCCAGGAGTCGTCGACCGTCGTGTAGAAGACGTAGGCGCCGCTCTGGTCGAAGAGGGCGCCGCCCGCGGTGCCGCGGATCTCGTCGGGGAAGGCCGCGCCGTCGTCGATGAGCGACCGGACCCGGATGGTGTACCGCTCGTCGCCCTCGGTGTCGACGGCCCACAGCAGCCGGGTTCCGTCGGCGCTCACGTCGAAGCTGCCGAGGGCGTAGAAGTCGTGACCCTCGGCCTCCACGTTGTCGTCGAGCAGGATCTGCTCGCCGGGAGTCCGTGCGCCTGCGCCTCCTCGTCGAGGGTCGGCGGTGCCCAGTCGTCCGGGCCGGCGATCGGCGCACGGCAGTGGATGCCGTACTGCTTCCCCTCCACGGTCCGCGTGTAGTACCACCAGTCGCCCTCGCGCACCGGCACGCTCATGTCGGTCTCGCGCGTGCGCGCCTTGATCTCGTCGAAGATCTGCTCGCGGAGCACCGCCAGGTGCTCGGTGCGCGCGTTCGTGTACGCGTTCTCCTCGTGCAGGTGCGCCACGACGGTCGGGTCGTCCTTCTCGCGCAGCCACTCGTAGTCGTCGATATAGACGTCTCCATGGTGGACGCGTTCGACGGGCTTCTTCGGGGTGACCGGCGGGGTGAGCATGAGCCCAGGCTAGCGGCCGCCGCCCACCCCGGGCCGGGTCAGGGGCGCAGCAGCACCTTGCCGACGCGTCCGGCCTCACCGCTCGCGGCGACCGCGGCGGCGATGTCGTCGAGCGCGTGGATGCTCGCGACCGGGAGCGTCGGCGTCCCGTCGCCGATGCGGGCGAAGAGCTCCTGGAAGAGCCGCCCGCGCTGGTCGGCGGGCATCTCGCGGCTGACCACGCTGCCCCAGAATCCCTTCACGGTGGCCTGCTTGAAGATGATGTCGCCGGAGGCCAGTTCCAGCGTCGGTGAGGCCATCGCGCCGAAGACGACGAGCGTGCCGTTCACGGCGAGCGTGGACAGCACGTCGCCCGCGGCGGACCCGCCGACGGAGTCCACGCCCACGCGAATGGGGGCGCCCCCGGTGACCTCGGCCAGCCGCTCGCGCCAGTCGGCGGAGTCGGTGGCGATGACGCGGTCGATGCCCTGCGCGCGGAGCTCCTCCACGCCGGCAGCCCGGCGGACCAGGCCGACGACGTTGAGCCCGCGGGCGGCGCCCAGCTGCGCGACCATCCGGCCGACGGCGCCGTTCGCGGCGTTCTGGATGAGCCAGTCGCCCTCGGAGAGCCCGAGCGACTCGATCAGGCTGATCGCGCTGAACGGCATGGCGACCAGCTGCGAGGCGGACTCGTCGGGCAGGGCATCCGGCACCGGGATGAGGCCCGCGGCCTTGGTGACGAAGTGCTCGCCCCACACGCCGAAGGTGCCGCCGCTGACGACGCGCTGACCGACGGTGAGCTGCTCGACGCCGTCGCCGACGGCATCCACGACACCAGCGCCTCCGTGCCCGCGGGCGCCGGCAGCTCTGGCTTGAAGCCGTACGTGCCGCGGACCGTCCACAGGTCGTGGTTGTGGATGGGCGACAGCAGCATCCGCACGCGGACCTCGCCCGGCCCGGGCTCGGGGAGAGGCGTTCTTCGACGGCGAGGACCTGCGCCGGGTCGCCGAACTGGTGGTGGATCAGTGCTCTCATGGGTCAGTCCTCCGAAACCGTGATCGTGACGTCGATGTTGCCACGCGTGGCGTTCGAGTAGGGGCACACCTGGTGGGCGCGTCCGCCAGCTGCCTGGGCCTGCTGCTGCTCGAGGCCGGGGAGCACGACCTCCAGAAGGACGGACAGCTGGTAGCCGCCGTCGCCGTTCGGGCCGATCTGCACCCGGCCGCCCACGGAGGAGTCGTCGACCTTCACCTTCTGGCTGCGGGCGACGGCCTGCAGCGCGGAGTGGAAGCACGCCGCGTAGCCGGCCGCGAACAGCTGCTCGGGGTTCGTGCCTCTGCCTGTGCCGCCCATCTCCTTCGGGATGGCGAGATCGAGGGCGAATGCTCCGTCGCTTGTGGCGACGCGTCCGTCGCGGCCCGCTCCGGTGGAGAGGGCTTCTGCGGTGTAGAGGACGTTCATGAGTTCCTTTCTGAGGGGTTCAGTTCGTCGGTGCGACCGTGCGATCCGCGGTGGCGGCGTGCATGGTCTCGGTGAGACGGTGGAGGGTGTCGATGAGCGCAGCGGCGGCCTGCTCATCGGGTAGGCCCGTGCCCGCGGCGATCCGGCCGGGGATGTGCGCGAGCTGCGGACGGAGCTCGAGGCCGCGCTCGCCGATGGTGACGGTGACGACGCGCTCGTCGGGGAGCGGCGCTCGCGGCGCACGAGGCCGGAATGCTCCATGCGGCGGAGCAGCGGCGACAGCGTGCCCGAGTCGAGCTGCAGGTGCTCGCCGAGGGAGCCGACCGTCTGGTCGCCCTCCACCCAGAGGGTCACCAGCACGAGGTACTGGGGGTAGAGTCAGGCCCCACGGCTCCAGGAGCACGCGGTAGGCCTGGGTCGTCGCACGTGTGGCGGCGTACAGGGAGAAGCACACCATCTCGTCGGTCACCGGCATGGCTTTAGCCTTGCACACAACCATGTTGTGCACAACTTAACGAGGCGCCGGTCAGCCCCGCGGCGGCGCAACGCCAGCGGTGCAGCACCCGCGCGGCCGGCGTCCCCGCCCAGCGCGCTGCGCACGACGGGTGGGCTCTCGCGCCAGGCGAGCCCGGCGGACATCCGCTCGGCCAGCGGGACGAACAGCGCGTCCCCGGCGTGCGAGACGCCCCCGCCCAGCACGATCAGCCCCGGGTCGAGCAGCAGCGTCAGGATGTCGAGCCCCTGCGCCAGCACGTCCAGCGCCTCCGACCACACGCGGTCCGCCAGCGGGTCGGCCCCGAGCCGCCCCACGATGCGCCGCGTGCTGAGCGCGTCGCCACCGGCCGCGCGGTACCGCCGGGCCACGCCGGCGCCGGACATGTACACCTCGAGGCAGCCGCGCTGCCCGCACGTGCACGGCTCTCCGCCCGGAATGACGGGGATGTGGCCGAACTCGCCGGCGGCGCCGGTCGCGCCGGTGACGGCGCCGCCGGACGAGACCAGTGCGGCAGCCACGCCCGTGCCGATCGGCACCAGGGCGAAGTCCGCGAAGCCCTGAGCCGCGCCCGTGTTCCGCTCGGCGAGCCCGGCGGCGCGCACGTCGTGCCCGACCGCCACCGGCAGCTGCAGCTCGGAGCGCAGGATCGTCGAGCAGCGGCACATCCCGCCAGCCCAGATTGGACGCGTAGTGCACCAGGCCGCGCTGCTCGTCGAGCATCCCGGGCGTGGCCACTCCCGCGCCGACGACGTCGTGCCCGTCGTCCGCGGCGGTCCGCCGCAGTTCGCCGAGCATCCCGACGAGGGCGGCGAGGATGTTCTCGGCGGGCGTCGCGCGCGTCGACTCGGCAACGGTCGCTCCGTCCTGGCCGACGACCGCGCCCTTCATCGCCGTGCCGCCGAGATCCACGGCGAGCACCACCGGACGGCCGCTCATGCGGCGGCACCTCCGACGGAACCGCCGACCGCGGCGACCACCGCGCGGACGATCTCCGCCGAGGTCACCTCGCGCTCGCCCGAGTCGTAGGCGGTGGGGGATCCGGCGCCTGCGCTGGCAACGGCGTGCGGCGCTCGCAGGTGCACCTCGCGCACACCGGTGCGCGCCGGGATTTCGGACACGTTGCCGGGTCGCACTCCGCCTCCGGCCAGGATGACGATGCGTTCGCCCGCCTGCTCCACCAGCCGCGCCAGGTCCTCCGCACCGTCGAGCACGGTCGGCGCTCCGGCGGAGGTGAGCACGCGGCCGACGCCCAGACCGACGAGCTGCTCGAGCGCCTCCGCCCGATCCGGCACCTGGTCGAACGCCTTGTGGAACGTCACCGGGGCGTCGCCGCAGGCGGCCACGAGCCGCCGCGTCGCATCCGCGTCGATCCGCCCGTCCGGGCGCAGCGCACCGATCACGAAGCCGACCGTCACCTCGGCGGGATGCGGCAGCGCGCGGATCGAATGGATGTCGTCCACCATCGCCTGCAGCTCGTCGCCGTCGTACACGAAGTCGCCGGGCCGCTGCCGGATGAGCGCCTGGATGCCGATCCGCGACGCCGAGCGGAGGGCCGCAGCGACGGTCCCGATGGAGGGCGTGATGCCGCCGGAGGCGAGGTCGGCGCACAGCTCGATACGGTCCGCGCCCGCCTCCTCAGCGACGCGCACGCCTGCGAGGTCGTCGAGGCAGATCTCGACGACGGTCACGCGAGCCGCTCCAGCGCCGACGTCAGGTCGGCGCTGAGCTCGATCGCCCCGACCGGCGCACCGCCGCCGAGCACGGGCAGGTCGACCAGCGCGCGGGCATCCGCGATGGGGGTGCCCAGGGCCTCCAGCACGCGGAGGGCGATGAGGGTCGTGGCGCGGGGGCTTCCGTCGATGATCTTCATCGCGACCGCGGTGCCGTCGGCGGCCGCGACCCCGATCACGCCCTCGGCGCCGCCCTTGGCGAGGGCACCGGGCACGGTCTCCATCAGCGTGGTGTTCTGGTGGCCCGATCCGCCGATGAAGTAGGGGTGCTCGCGCATGGCGTCCGCGACGGCGCGCTCCGGCGTCCCCGCCTCCGACTGCACCAGGCGGCCGAAGGCGCGCGCGATCCCGCGCACGGTGGTGCCGAACAGCGGGGCGCCGCAGCCGTCGATCGCGTCGTGCCCGACCGGGACTCCGGTCGACTCGGCCATCGTCGCGCGGATGTGCTGCTGCAGCGGGTGCGCCGGGTCGAGGTAGCCCTCGGTCGGCCAGCCGTTCGTCGCGGCGGCGAGCAGCATCGCGGCGTGCTTGCCGGAGCAGTTCATGCGCACGCGCGAGCGCCCTTCGCCGTCGCGCAGCATCCGCTCGAACGTCGCCTCGTCCTCCGGGCGGTCGACCGGGCAGCCGAGCGCCGAGTCGTCGACGCCCGCGCGGGCCAGCAGGCCGCGCACCAGCCGGACGTGCTCGTCCTCGCCGGTGTGGCTGCCCGCGGCGATCGCCAGCTCGGGGCCCTCCAGCGGGGCGCCCGCGGTCAGGCAGCCGAGCGCCTGCAGCGGCTTGACGGTGCTGCGAGGCAGCACCGTCGCATCCGGGTCCCCGAGCTCGATCAGAGCGGACCCCGACGGGTCGAGCGCGACCAGGCTGCCGAAGTGCCGGCTCTCGACGAGGCCGGAGCGCCGCACGACGGCCAGCTCGGCCAGCGCGGCGGAACCTGCGGACGACGGGACGGAGACGGTGGGGGCGGCGCTAGGCATGGTCGGCTTTCGAGGCGGGCGCGGAGGCGGGGGTGGAGACGGAGCCCGCGGCGTCGTCCTCGTGCTCGACGGCGGCGACGGCGGGAAGAGACGGAAGGGTCGGGGGCGCCGTCGTGCGGCGGCGCGAGCCGCGCTGCAGCCGCGACGCGAACGCCGAGAGGCTGCCGTTGACGATCAGGTAGATGACGGTGACCGCGACGTAGGTGGGGATGAGCAGGTGCAGGTACGAGGCGAGCACCTGACCGCGGTACAGCAGCTCGGTGAAGGCGACGATGTAGCCGAGCGACGTGTCCTTCAGGAGGCTGACGAACTGGGTCACGAGCGAGGGCGTCACGTTCCGGAACGCCTGCGGCAGCACGACGTACGTCATAGCCTGCACCGGGCGCATGCCGAGGCTGAGGGCAGCCTCGCGCTGACCGCGGGGGAGGCTCAGGATGCCGGCGCGGATGATCTCGGCGAACACGGCGGCGTTGGCGATGGTCAGGGGTACAACGAGCTTCCACAGCGTCGGCAGGTTGATGCCGATCTGCGGCAGTCCGAACAGCATCAGGTAGATCACCAGCAGCACCGGCACGGTGCGCGCGATCTCGATGTACAGGCCGCAGACGAAGCGCACCCACTTCACGTGGCTGACGCGGCCGAGGGCGAGCACCACTCCGAGGACCGCGCCGAGGACCGCGACGATCGCCGCGGCCTCGAGCGTGCCCAGCAGGCCGACGAGCAGGTACTGCCAGATCGCCCACTCGGTGAACGGCGCCCAGCGCTCCGGTGCGAGCTGGCCGTGGTCGGCGAACTGCCACAGGCCCAGGCCGATGACGATCGCGAACAGGGCGACGCTGATGACGGAGCCGACCAGGATGTTGCGCCGACCGCGCGGACCGGGCACGTCGTAGATGAACGCGGCGTCGTAGCGGCGCTTCGCCGCGCGAGTGCGCGCGGGCGCCGGACGGTCGGGGATGAGCTGTGCGGTCATCGGGCGATCGCCACCTTCCGCTCCACCCAGCCGGCGGCGAGGCCGATAGCGAGGGCGATGGCCATGTAGAGGATGCCGGCGCTCGAGAAGATCAGGATGGGCTGCGCCGCGACGAGGTTGACCTTGTTGACCGCGGCGGTGAGCTCGACGACGCCGACCGCCGCGGCGAGGGCCGTGTTCATCGCGAGGGCGATCATGACGTTGCCGATCGGCTGCACGACCGCGCGGAGCGCCTGCGGCACGACGACGTACCGCAGCGACTGCCAGAGGGTCAGGCCCAGGGCGCGGGACGCCTCCACCTGCCCGACGGGGACGGTGTTGACCCCGGAGCGGACCGCCTCGGCGACGTACGCCGCCTCGTAGACGGTCAGCACGATGATGGCCGTGGGCGTCAGCGGCAGCAGGATACCGGCGTCCGGCAGGGCGAACACCGCCAGCAGGAGCAGTGCGAGCAGCGGCACGTTGATGAAGAACTGCACGTAGAGGAGCGCCGCGGCGCGGAGCACCGGGATGGGGCTGACGCGCGCGATCGTCACCAGCACACCGAGGACGATGGAGCCGACGCCCGCGACCACCGCCATCAGCAGGGTCGTGCCGAGCGCCTGGACCAGCGGTCCGAGGTTGTCGATCAGGGGGTTCATCGTTCTCTCGTCGAGCGGCGGGCGGATGGGTGGATCCGGGGAGAGGTGAGGCCGGATGCGCGCGGGCGTGGGGGCCGCCTCCACGCGCATCCGGCCCGTCTATCAGGAGCCGGGGACCGACCCGATCTCCGGCGGGGTGGGGACGTCGGAGTCGGTCACGGTGCCGAGGGTGGTCTTCCACGCCTTGCTCCACTGGCCGTCCTTCTGGATGGTCTTGAGCCAGTCGTTGACGAACTTCTTGAAGTCGTCGTCTCCGTGCTTCAGGCCGATGCCGTACGGCTCCTTGGTGAAAGGCTGGCCGACGACCTTGATCTGCTTCTCGCTCGCGGCGTCGCTCGCGAGGAGCGTGTAGTCCTGCACGTAGGCGTCACCGCGGCCCTGGATGAGCGCCTGCACGGCGGCCGGGTCGGTGCCGAACGCGGTGACGGTCGCCTTGGGGGCGATCTTGGGCACCTCGGTGACGGCCGGCGTGTTGGCGCCGACGATCACGTTCTTGCCGTCGAGGTCTTTGGAGCTCGTGATGTCCTTGTTGTCGCTCTTGACCGCGACGGCCAGGCCCGACTCGAAGTACGGTCCGGCGAACGCGACCTGCTTGGCCCGCTCCTCGGTGATCGTGTACGTGTTGAAGACCACGTCGACGGTGTCGTTCTGCAGCATCGCCTCGCGGGTCTCGGAGGCGGGCGGCACGATCTCCACGTTCGGCTTGCCGATGATGTAGGTGGCGAGCAGCTTGGCGAGCTCGGCGTCGAAGCCGTTCACCTTCGACGGGTCCGTCGGGTCCTGCTGCGAGAGCAGCGGGGCGTCGAGCGCCTCGGCGACGATGAGCTTGCCGCGCTTCTTGATCTTCTCCATGGTGGAGCCCGAGATGATCAGGTCGGACTTCGCGACGGGGGCTCCGGCGAGCACGGAGTCTCCGGACGGGGCCTTGCTGGCGTCGCTGCCGGGCAGTGCCGTGGTTCCGGAGCAGGCGGTGACGGCGAGCGTCACGGCCGCGAGCAGGACGCCGGCGACGGCGCTCTTCCTGCGGAGGCTGCGGGTCATGGGATGCATCCCTTTCTTCTGTGGGTTGTGAGGGGGAACCGGTGGTGCGTTGGTGCGCGGCCCGGTGCGGTCAGTGCGACAGCACGGAGGCCAGGAACGACTGCGCCCGCGCGGTGGCCGGCGAGTCGAAGAACTGTGCGGGTGGGGCCTGCTCGACGATCTGCCCGCGGTCCATGAAGACCACGCGGTCGGCGGCGCGGCGGGCGAAGCCCATCTCGTGGGTGACGACGATCATCGTCATCCCCTCCTTGGCGAGGAGGTCATCACGTCGAGCACCTCGCCGACCATCTCGGGGTCGAGGGCGCTGGTGGGCTCGTCGAACAGCATCACCTTCGGCTGCATGGCCAGCGCGCGGGCGATCGCCGCACGCTGCTGCTGGCCGCCGGAGAGCTGCGCCGGGTGGCTCTCCGCCTTGTCGGCGATGCCGACCCGGTCCAGGAGCTCCATCGCCTGCGCGCGTGCCGCATCCTTGCCGAGCTTGCGGACCTTGAGCGGCGCGAGCGTGACGTTGTCGAGGATGGTGCGGTGCGCGAAGAGGTTGAACGACTGGAACACCATCCCGACCTCGGCCCGCAGTTTCGCCAGCGGCGCGCCCTCTTCGGGCAGCAGCTCGCCGTCGACGCGGATCTCGCCCGAGTCGATGGTCTCGAGACGGTTGATGGAGCGGCAGAGCGTCGACTTGCCGGAGCCGGACGGCCCGACGACCACCACGACCTCGCGCTCGGCGACGTCGAGGTCGATGTTCTGCAGCACGTGGAGGTCGCCGAAGTGCTTGTCGACCGCGCGCAGGCTCACCATCGGCCGTGCGTCCGTTGCTGTCATCGGTTCCTCGCATCGTTGTCGGGCAGGTTCCGACGAGCGTACTAAGTGATCGCTGTTGTCCGCAATATCGAAATTAGTTACGTTGAAATCGAACGAAGTCGGTACAGTATCCTCAACGCAGCGCGGAGTACCCAGGCTCCGCCGTCGAGGGGATGCAACGATGACGAGCACGATCGAGGGGGCGTCGGTCCAGGCGGGGCCCGGTACGCCGGGCGGCATCCTCGACCTCGTGCGCTCGGGCCGCTCCCGCTCCCGAGCGGACCTCGCCCGCAGCACCGGCCTGTCGCCCTCCACGGTCTCCCAGCGGGTGGATGCGCTCATCGCCGCGGGCTACCTGCGTGAAGCGGGCGCGGGCGTCTCGCACGGCGGGCGACGTCCCCGTGCCCTCGAAGTGGATGCGTCCACCGGCGTCGTCTGCGCCGCCGACCTGGGCTCCCACCACGCCACCTTCGGGCTCATCGACCTCGGCGGCCGCCTGCTCGCCGCGCGCACCGAGCCGATGGACATCGCCCGCGGTCCGTCGGCCGTGCTCGGCTGGATCGCCGAGGTCGCGGCGGAGCTGACCGCAGAGCACGCGGCGCCCGGCCAGACCCTCCGCGGGTTCGGCATCGGCCTGCCGGGGCCGGTCGGCACGAGCGGACGGATGGTGTCGCCCTCGCGCATGCCGGGCTGGAACGGCGTCGACGTCGCGGCCGAGCTCACCGCTCTCACCGGCCTCCCGGCCGCCGCCGACAACGATGCGAACCTCATGGCCCTCGGCGAGTACGACACGCTGGGCGGCGAGGTCGGCGAGCTCGTCTTCGTGAAGGCGGGGTCGAGCATCGGCTGCGGCATCATCGCCTTCGGCGGCGTCTACCACGGGCACTACGGCATGGCCGGCGACATCAGCCACGTGACGGTGCCCGGGGCTCCGGCCGTGCTCTGCTCGTGCGGTCGCATCGGCTGCCTGGATGCGGTGGCCGGCGGGGCCGCCATCGTGCAGGCCCTGCGCGCGTCCGGTGTCGAGGTCGCGGACACGCGCGACGTGCTGGCCCTGGCGCGGGACGCGCATCCACGCGCCACCCAGGAGCTGCGGGAGGCGGGACTCCGCACCGGCGGGGTGCTCGCCACCATCATGAACTTCTTCAACCCGCAGCGGCTGGTGCTGGGCGGCATCCTCGGCGAGGCGGAGGCGTTCGTCGCGGGCGTCCGCTCGGCCATCTACTCCGACTGCCTGCCGATGATCACCGACCAGCTCGACATCGCGGTGAGCGTCGCCAAGGAGAACGCGGGCATCCGCGGCGCCGGACGCCTCATCCTCGACTCGGTCTTCGATCCGTCCCGGGTCGACCTCGTCGTGCGATGACGCCGGACTCCGCGCGGCACGGGGCGCACGGCGTCGCCGTCGTCGGTGCCGGCCGCATGGGCCAGGCGCACGCGTCGGCCTGGGCGGCCGTCGGCGTGCCGGTGCGCTGGGCCGTCTCGCCGCGCCGCCGTCCGCCCTGAGGGATGCACCGGACGCCCGCTGGGCCACCGCTCTGGAGGAGGCGCTCGCCGACCCGGCCGTCACCGTCGTCTCCATCTGCACGCCGACGCCGTCGCACGCCGAGCTCGCCGTTCAGGCGCTGGAGGCCGGGCGCAGCGTGCTGCTCGAGAAGCCGATCGCCCTGACGCTGGAGGACGCGCAGCCGGGTCGAGGCAGCCGCATCCCGCGCCCCGGGCATCCTGATGGTCGCGCACGTCGTCCGGTTCTTCCCCGGGTACGCCGCCCTCGCCGAGCGGGTCGCCGCCGGGTCGGTGGGCCGCGCGCGGGTCGTCCGCGCCTCCCGCATCTCCGATGCGCCGGCGGAACTTCGACTGGCTCGACGACGAGGCGCAGTCCGGCGGCATGCTCGTCGACTTCGCCATCCACGACATCGACCAGGCGGCCGCGTACCTCGGCCGGGCGGTGGCGGTGACCTGTGCCCGCGGTCCCGGTTCGGGGTTCGGAGCGCCGGTCGCGACGACGATCGAGTACGCCGACGGCGGTGTGGCGCAGCTGCTGAGCGCGTCCGACTTGCCGGAGGGACAGCCGTTCCGCACCTCCTTCGAGATCGTGGGCGACGCCGGGGTGGATGCGGCCGAGCCCGACGCCGGAGACGCCTTCGCCGCCCAGGCGCGGTACTTCCTGGAGTGCGTCGACTCCGGGCGTGCCCCCGAGCGGGCGCCCGTCGCCTCCGCCGTCGAGGCGCTCCGGGTGGCCCTGGCGGCGCGCGAGTCCGCGCGCACCGGACGGCGCGTCGAACTCGCCGGTAGGGTGGGCCCGTGAGCGACAAGTGGTGGCAGTCGGCCGTCGTCTACCAGGTCTACCCGCGGAGCTTCGCGGACAGCGACGGCGACGGCATCGGCGACCTGCGCGGCATCATCCAGCACCTCGACTACCTGCACCGGCTCGGGGTGGACGTGATCTGGCTCTCGCCGATCTACGCCTCGCCAGGCGACGACAACAGGTACGACATCAGCGACTACCAGGCGATCGACCCGCTCTTCGGTACGTTCGACGACTTCGATGAGCTGCTCGACGGGCTCCACGCGCGCGGGATGAAGCTCGTCATGGACCTCGTCGTCAACCACACCTCCGACGAGCACCCGTGGTTCGTCGAGTCCGCCGCCTCGCTCGACAGTCCGAAGCGTGACTGGTACTGGTGGCGGCCGGCGCGCACGACGGCCTGCAGCCGGGGGAGCACGGCGCCGAGCCCAACAAGCTGGGGCTCCTTCTTCTCCGGGCCGGCCTGGCAGCTCGACCCGCAGACCGGCGAGTACTACCTGCACCTGTTCTCGCGCAAGCAGCCGGACCTCAACTGGGGAGAACCCGGAGGTGCGCGGCGCCGTCTACGAGATGATGAACTGGTGGCTCGACCGCGGGGTCGACGGCTTCCGGATGGACGTCATCAACTTCATCTCCAAGGTCACCGACCTGCCCGACGGCCAGGTGCCCGAGCGCGCCCTGTACGGCGATGCATACCCGTACTTCGGGCAGGGGCCGCGCATCCACGAGTTCCTGCACGAGATGCACGAGCGCGTCTTCGCCGGCCGGGACGACCGCTATCTCACCGTGGGGGAGATGCCCGGCGTCGACGTCGAGCAGGCGCGGCAGTTCACCGACCCCGCCAACGGCGAGCTCGACATGGTGTTCCAGTTCGAGCACGTCGACCTCGACCACGGGCCCGGAGGCAAGTGGGACTACCGGCCCGCAACCGTGCTCGACCTGAAGCGCAACCTGTCGAAGTGGCAGGAGGGCCTGGCCGAGGTCGGCTGGAACAGCCTCTACTGGAACAACCACGACCAGCCGCGCGTGGTCAGCCGCTTCGGCGACGACGGCGAGCACCGGGTGGAATCGGCCAAGGCGCTTGCGACGGTGCTGCACCTGATGCGCGGCACGCCGTACGTCTACCAGGGCGAAGAGCTGGGGATGACGAACGTCCCCTTCGCGACCATCGACGACTTCCGCGACATCGAGACGCTCAACCACTACGCCGAGGCCGTCGACATCCTGGGCGCGCCGGCCGAGGCGGTGCTCACCGCCCTGCGGCGCACCAGCCGCGACAACGCACGCACGCCGATGCAGTGGACGCCGGACGCGAACGCCGGGTTCACGACCGGCACCCCGTGGATCCCGGCGAACCCCAACGCCGCCGAGATCAACGCCGAGGCGGAGGTCGACGACCCGGACTCGGTGTTCGCGCACTATCGCGCGCTCATCGACCTGCGGCACCGGTCGGAGGTGGTGGCCACCGGCGACTACGAGCTCCAGCTGCCGGAGCATCCGCAGATCTTCGCGTACTCGCGGTCGCTCGGCGGACGGTCGCTGCTGGTGCTCGCGAACCTCACCGGCTCGGTCGCCACCTTCGACCCGGCCGCGCTGCCCGGATGGGAGGGCGCCGAGGTGCTGCTCCAGGGCCGCGGGGCAGAGACCCAGGCGGCCTCCGGCGCGCTGCAACCGTGGGAGGCGCTGGTCCTCTCCCGCGGCTGAGCAACGCGTCCCTTGCGCATTCCGCTGCGAGAGGTGTGGGATGGGCGACACGACGGGAGGCGGCGATGGGCAACTACGTGGCACGCGCGGAGATCGACGTGGCGGCGCCCCGGCGCGAGGTGTGGCGGGTGCTGACGACGAACGGGTCGCGGCCGGAGATCCTCTTCGGCGCCGAGGTGGTCTCCGACTGGCGTCTGGGCTCGACGATCGTCTGGCGGGGCGAATGGCAGGGGAAGACCTTCGAGGACCACGGTCGCGTGATCGAACTGGAAGACGCACAGGAGCCCTGGCGGATCGTTCTCACCCACTTCAGCCCGCTCAGCGGCCTGCCGGACGAGCCCGAGAACTACCACACGCTGCGCTTCGAGCTGGATGAGATCCCGGGTGGGACGCGCATCACGCTCGACCAGGACAACAACCCGACACGGGAGGCCGCCGAGCACTCGCAGGAGAACTGGGCGCAGATGCTCGCCGGCGTGAAGACGGTGGCCGAGCGGGAGTCCCGCTAGGCGCTCTCCTCGCCGAACGCCTCACGGAGGAAGGCCGTCAGGAAGACGTCGAACGCCTGCACCGTTCCGTTGCGGTCGCCCGTGATGAGGAAGCCGAAGTGCAGCCCGGCCGCGGAGTCGACCAGCCAGTGCGCGAGGACGCCGGCGCGGCGGGTCTCGATGCCCTGCTTCTTGAGCCATGACTTCACGGTGTCGCGCCACTGGGTGAACGCGGTGGTGACGCGCTTGCCGATGTCGGGGTCGATCGGCTCCAGAGCGCCGGCCTCGAACTGCAGTCGCAGGGCCGTCCGGTTGTTCTCGCGCAGCGAGTGGCGGAACGCCTCCTTGTACCAGTCGCGGAATTGGTCGCGGTCGAACGCGGTCACGTCGACGCCGGTCAGCGACTCGGACTGTTGCCGGACGCCCTCCTCGAGGATCGCGTCGATCATCTCCTGGCGGGATCCGAAGTGGTACACGAACGAGTACGTGCTCACGCCGAGCGCGCTCGCCAGGCTGCGGAAGGTCATGCGGGAGAGCGGCTCCGTCGCCACATGCTCCATGATGCGGCCGAGCAGCTCCGGCTTGCGACTCGGATCTGGTGTGCGTCCCACGCCATAACACTAGTCCGAATATCGCGTCAGATGGCTAGGCACCTGCGGCGCTGTGACCTGAAGGTTCCGGGCCCGGTTTCCGGGCTCGCACGCTGTGTTCGCCGGTGGACTAGGGCTTGCCCGGACCCTTGCCGCCGCCACCGCCGTTGCCTCCGCCCCCGCCGCCGGGTGCGGCCGGCGGTGCCGGAGCGGTAGGCGCGGAGGGCGCCGCCGGCTTCGGCTTCGGGGCGACCGGCGCCGTGGTGAACTTGCCGCTCGGCGCCGGGAAGGCGGTCCCGCCGTAGGCGACGTTCAGCGCCGCGATCACCTGCTTGGCGATCGCGAACTTGACGTTGCCGCCGCCGACGCCCTGGAAGTAGACGCTGCGCAGGGGCACCGCGCCCTGGACGTTGCCGACCCACGTCGCCTGTGCGACCTTGGTCGAGGACGTGACGAGCCAGTTCTCGAGGGAGTCGTCCGTCGTTCCGGTCTTGCCGAAGATCGGGATGCCGTCGTTCGGGTTCGCGGACGCCGCCGTCCCGCCTCCGCGGAGCACGCCCTGCAGTGCGAAGATCGCGGCCGCCGCGACCTGCGGGTCGATCGGGGTCGCCGAGCACTGCGACTTCGGCACCGTGTGCGGCGTGCCGTCGCCGTTGACGATTTTGTCGATCGCCACGGGGCTGCACGCGACGCCGTTGTTGGCGAGGCCGGCGTACGCCGTCGCCATGGTCAGCGGCGCGATGTAGTTGGTGCCGAGGACGGCGGACGGGTTCGCCATGAACCGGTTGGCCTGCTCGTCAGCGCCGTGCACGAGGAGGTCTTGGGCCCGTTGCTTGATCCCGCACAGGTCGAGCTGGGTCGCCATTTTCGCGAAGACCGTGTTGATGGACTGCGCGGTCGCGTTCATGACCGTCGTGGAGGTGACCGACTCGCCCTCGTCGTTCGAGACGTTCCAGGGAGCGCCGCCAATGTCGTTGCACGGATCGCTCGCGTGGAACTGCGTCTGCGGGAAGACGTGCTGAGTGCCGCTCACCGACTGGTACAGCGAATGCCCCTCCTGCAGCCACTCGAGCAGGTCGAACACCTTGAACGCCGATCCGGTCTGGAAGCCCTCCGAGCCGCCGTACGCATAGTCGGTGTTGTAGTTGACGGCGGTCGTGGCGGGCGCCGGTTCTGCCGTGTTGTCGTACGGCCGGTTCTGCACCATCGAGACCACGCGGCCGGTGCCCACCTCGACCGCGACGTTCGACGAGCCGACGTCGAGCCGCGGGTCTGCCGGAGGGATGTACGAGCTCACGGCCGCCTGCGCCTGCGTCTGCAGGTCGAGGTTCAGAGTGGTGTAGATCTTCAGGCCGCCGCGCGTCGGGAAGTTGGAGCGGTCGTCGTCGGTCTTGCCGAAGATCGGATCCTGCTCGATGACGCGCTCGACGTAGTCACAGAAGAACGCGGCGTTGTATTGCTGCGCCGTCATGCAGCCGTTCTGGGTGGGCGTGACCTTCGGCTCCACCTTGGTGGCGCGCGCCGCGTCGTGCTCCTCCTTGGTGATCTTGCCGTTGGCGAGCATCCGGTCGAGCACGTAGTTGCGGCGGTCGAGGGTCTCCTTGTACCCGTTGGCCGCGCCGTTCTCCTTGCTGTTCGGCCGGTCGATGCGCAGGTTGTCCGGGTTGTTGAGGATCGCGATGAGCGTCGCCGCCTGCTGCAGGTTCACGGCCTTCGCCGGGACGCCGAAGTAGTACTCGGCCGCCGACTGCACGCCGTAGACGCGCCCACCGAACAGAGCGATGTTCAGATAGCTCTGCAGGATGTCGTTCTTCGAGTACTCCTTCTCGAGCCCGATCGCGTACCGCATCTCCTTCAGCTTCCGCGACGGGTCGACCTTCGTCGCGTCGTCATAGCAGGCCTGATAGACGGCGAGCTGCTTATTCTGCACGGCGTCGGATGCCGTCGGGTCGGGCTGCTTGTTCTCGCATCGCTGCACGAGGATGTTCTTGACGTACTGCTGCGTGATCGACGATCCGCCCTGCACCGACTTGTGCAGCGCCGTCAGTACCGCGCCGCGCAGGGTGCCGGTCACATCCACACCGCCGTGCTCGTAGAAGCGCGGGTCCTCCGTGGCGATCGCGGCGTCTTTGAGGTTCTGCGAGATGCCGTCCCAGCCGACCTCGATGCGGTTCTGCGAGTAGAAGGTGGCGATCGGGACCTGCTGACCGTGGCTCACCGCGTACATGGTGGAGGCCTGCGCGAGCGGCTCGACCTTCACGTACTCGGGGAGCCCGTCGAACACGCTGATGGTGGAGTCGGCCGCCGAGCCGGTCAGTGCCACCGCCGGCGTCACCGCGGCCGCCGCCAGCACACCGGCCAGCGCGCTCAATGCGACGAAGCCGGCAAGGGCAGGCGCCCATCCCCATCTCATGCGTCTTCTCCCTCGTAGAAACCGTTCGTCCGTGGCGGCAATGATACGCGTCGGGGGTGACGCTCCCGGCAGGCGGGCGCCCAGGTTGGGGGCAGAGCGAAGGTCGGTCCGGCTGTGGACGGTTTCGTCAGACGGCGTCGCGCAGCTTGTCGCAGATCCGCACCAGGGTCTCGAGCTCTTCCGTGCTGAGCCGGCCGCCGACGCGGCTCGTGATGGTCTTCATGTGGTCGACGGCGACCCGGCGGAACATGTCGAATCCCGTGTCGGTCAAGCGGATGAGGGTGCCGCGTGCGTCCGACGGCTCGGGCTGTTTCGCCACCAGACCGCGGGCGGCGAGCCGGTCGACGAGCCGGCTGACGCTGGGCTGCGTCAGGAGCACGTGCTTGTTGAGGTCGCGCAGGCGCAGCTCGCGATTCGGCTGGCGCGAGAGGTTGAACAGCACGTCGTACTCGTTGAACGAGATGTCACGGGTGGGGAACTCGGCGGCCAGCGTGCGCATGACCGCGACCTGCGCCCGGAACAGCGACTCCCAGGCCGATACGGCGTTGATGCGGGCGCGTGTCGAGCTCGGTGTCGCCGTCTCGCCCATGCTCATCCTCCCGCTCGCGCTCGATGCATTCGCATCTTCTCATCATGAGGGTCGGCCAGCATCCGTGCCACCACGGGCGGGTCGGGGCGGATGCGAGAGGAGCGGGCGGGGAAAAGATCGAGGGCCGGCCGCAGAGGCTAGCGGCCGGCCCTCTCCCTTGCACCAAGAGTGTCCTGCAATCACATTCCGCGATGGCTGCCACAGCAAACAACCATTGCTCTTGAACTATATAACGAAGAGGTAACGGCATCTAGTTATCAACTCGTTATTTTTTCTGCGAATCTCCTATGCATCCATGAACGCATTCGCGGACGGTACTCTCGGCTCGTGGACGACGACGCCACCCGCTTCCGGGGCTCGATCCCCGCGCACTACGACTCCGGCCTCGGGCCGGTGATCTTCCGTCACTACGCCGACGTGCTGGGCAGCGCCGTCGCGGAGACACGTCCGGCCCGCATCCTGGAGACCGCCGCCGGCACGGGCATTTCGTCGGCCGCGATCGTCAAGCACAACGCCGGTTCGCAGCTCGTGATCACCGACCTCAGCGACGAGATGCTGGAGCTCGCCCTCAGCAAGGTCCCCCTGTCGACCGGGAGCGCGGTCGCGGATGCGCAGGAGCTTCCCTTCGGCGACGCGGGCTTCGACGCGGTGGCCTGCCAGTTCGGTCTCATGTTCGTGCCCGACCTGACCCGCGCGTTCTGCGAAGCCCGCCGCGTCCTCGCTCCGGGGGGCGTGTTCCACTTCTCGGTGTGGGACAGTCACGCCAAGAACCGGTTCGCCGCGATCGTGGACGCCCTGCTCGCCGAGACCTTCCCGGAGAACCCGCCGCCGTTCTACCGGGTGCCGTTCGGGCTGAGCGACGTCGAACGTCTCCGGCAGCTCGCGCAGTCCACCGGCTTCACGCGGCTCCGGATCGACGTCGTCCCGCACGACGCTCCCGTCGCATCCTGGGCCGGCTTCGCGGACGGCCTCATCGTCGGCAACCCGGTCGCCGATCAGCTGCGCCGACGGGGCGGCTCCCTCGACGACCTCGTGGCCGAGACGGCGTCACGCCTCGAGGCCGTGTACGGCGCCGCGCCGGTGACGATCCCGGTGCAGACCATCTTCTTCCGCGCATACACCGACTGACGCTGGACACGATCACTCTGAATCGGATACTCTGCTTCGAGTAATCGGTTCCCGGAGGTGGATCATGGCCAAGCGCGCGGTGTCGAACCCGCTGGCCCTCGCGGTGCTCGCGTGCCTGTGGGAACGCCCGATGTACCCGTACGAGATGACGACCACGATGCGCGAGCGGGGCAAGGAGGACAGCATCCGCCTCAACTTCGGGTCGCTGTACTCCGTGATCAAGTCGCTCGAGAAGCACGGCTTCATCCGCGTCGCGCAGACCGAGCGCGAGGGCAATCGCCCGGAGCGCGTCGTCTACGAGATCACGGAGGCCGGCCGCCAGGAGGCGGAGGAGTGGCTGCAGGAGCTGCTCGAGATCCCCGTGAAGGAGTACCCGGCCATCGAGACGGGGCTCTCCCTGCTCCCGATGCTGCCCCCGCAGACGGCCGCCGGCCTCCTCGAGCGGCGGCGCGACCGCCTGGACGCCGACCTCGCGTCGCGGCGTGAGCTCCAGGAGCAGACGAAGGGCCTCCCCGAGCTGTTCATGGTCGAGTTCCACTACCGCTTGGCGGTGCTCGAGGCGGAGCGGGCGTTCGTCGCCGACCTCGCCGCGCGCATCCGGGATCGCTCGATCGGCGGCTACGGGGCCTGGGAGCAGCTGCACCGGCTGCTCGACGACGGAGTCGGCATGGAGGAGCTGACCGGCCGCATCGCCGCCGGCGACTTCGGGGAGGAGGCGGCCGACCTGTACCGCGCATAGAACGATGGCCGGAGAGCGGCAACTCTCCGGCCATCCACACCTTCAGTCGTTCCGTGAGGAACCTGCGTCAACAGTCACCGAGGGCTGTCTTCAAGGATATCCCCGTGCAGGTGGCTGCCAACAAGCAAGAGAGGAAAGCCACCATGGCACCCGCAACCGGTCCGGCGCTCGCCGCCGACCACCTCGTGAAGACCTACAGCGCCGGGAGGGGCAAGCCGCCCATCCGCGCGCTCGACGGCCTCGGCTTCGAAGCCCAGGCCGGAACCGTGTTCGGACTGCTCGGCCCCAACGGCGCCGGCAAGTCGACCACCATGAAGATCCTGTCCACCCTCGCCCGTCCCGACTCCGGCACCGCGTACGTCGCCGGGATCGACGTGGCCCGGCACCCCGCTCGTGTGCGCCGGGCCATCGGGTTCGTCGCGCAGAAGCCGGTCTCCGACCCGTCGGACACCGGGCTCGAGAACCTCGTGCTCGCCGGCCGGCTGCAGGGTCTGCCGGGCCGGGATGCGGCCGCCCGCGCCCGCGAGCTGCTCGACCGCTTCGGGCTCGCCGAGCACGCCCGCCGGCAGGTGAAGACCTACTCGGGCGGGATGGCGCGCAAGCTCGACGTCGCGATCGGACTCATGCACCGCCCCGAGGTGCTGTTCCTCGACGAGCCCACCACCGGCCTCGACCCCGAGGCGCGCGCGCAGCTGTGGCTGGAGCTGGAGCGGATGACCGCGGCCGAGAACCTGACGGTGCTGCTCACGACGCACTACCTCGACGAGGCGGATCGCCTGGCGGATCGGCTGGCGATCGTCGACCACGGGCGCGTGGTGGCGGGCGGCACGCCGGAGGAGCTGAAGAACGACCTCCGCGGCGATGCCGTGATCGTCGAGCTCGCGGGCGACGCCGATCCGCTCGTGGGGCTTGCCGCCCTCCGGCGAGTGGATGCGCTGCGCGAGGTCGGCGGAGACGGACGGACGCTCCGCGCCCGCGCCGACAGCGGCGCCGCGACCCTGCCGCTCGCGCTCGCCGCGCTCGATGCAGCGGCTGTCGCCGTCGCCTCCGCCACGGTCGCCCGGCCCAGTCTGGACGACGTCTACCTGCGGCACACCGGCCGCACCTTCGCGCGGGCGCAGGAGTCCGCCGAATCCGCTGAATCCGCCGCACCCGTTCTGGAGGCCGCATCATGACGACCGCAACCCTCACCCCCGCCCGGCCGGTGCGCCGAGGCGGGCCGACCTTCGTGACGCACACCCTGCTCCTCACCGGGCGCCAGCTGCGCGCCGCCTGGCGGATGCCCGCCTTCCTCGTGATGAACCTCGTCCAGCCGGTGATCTGGCTGCTCCTCTTCGGGCAGCTTTTCAAGGCGGTCATCGACATCCCCGGATTCGGTGTCGGGCAGAGCTACCTCGAGTACCTGACGCCCGGGGTCGTGATGATGCTCGCGCTGTTCGGGAGCGCGTGGTCGGGCACGGTGTACATCCAGGACATGGATCGCGGTGTGATGGACCGGTTCCTCACCTCGCCGACCAACCGCGCGTCGATGATCGTGGCGACGCTGGTCTACCAGTCGATGCTCGCGGTGGCGCAGTCGCTCGTCGTGCTGGGCATCGCCTTCTGGGCGGGCGCCCGGTTCGAGGGCGGGATCGGCGGCATCCTTCTGCTTCTCCTCGGCGTGGTGCTGCTGACCGCCGTGTTCTGCTCGCTCTCCAACGCGGTCGCGCTGCTCGCGCGCGAGCAGACCGCGCTGATCGGCATCTCGCAGCTGATCACGCTGCCGCTGATGTTCCTCAGCTCGGCGATCATGAACACGAAGCTGTCACCGGAGTGGGTGCAGAACGTCGCCGCGTACAACCCGTTCGAGTGGGCGGTGATCGTCGGCCGGCAGGCGCTCAGCGCGCATCCCGACTGGGCGGCCCTCTGGGGTCACGCGGCGCTGCTGCTCGGGCTGGCGTTCGTCATGGCCGCCTGGGCGACCAGCGCCTTCCGCGTCTACCAGCGCTCCGCCTGACCTTGCAGCAGGTCCCAACCGCCATCGAGTCCGCGAAGATTGCACGTTTTCCTCGCGAGAACGGTCAAACTTCGCGGACTCGTCGGTGGGCGGATCAGAAGAGGTCGGGGGAGGGGGCGCTGGCGTAGCGGATCGAGACGTCGGCGTGGCGGTCGAACCGATAGCCGACACCGCGGACGGTGCGCACGATGTCCTCGTAGCGGGCCAGCTTGGAGCGCAGGCGCCGGACGTGCACGTCGATCGTCCGCTCGTTGGGCACGTCGTCCTCGTCGGCGTCGCTCCACAGGGAGCTGATGAGCTCGGAGCGCTCGATCGTCCGGCCCTCGCGCAGCACCAGGTACTGCAGCAGCTCGAACTCCTTGTAGGTCAGCGCGACCGGCTGGTTGTCGAGTACGAGGCGCTTGCGCGAGATGTCGACGACCACACCGGAGGCGGCGCGGTCCTCGTCCTCGTCCACCGTCACGGCCTGGCGGTGCTTGGCGATCGCCGCCGGGTCCTGCAGGGCGAGGCGCACCACGTCCACATCGCGGCCGCCGGAGCCGGCCGGGGCCAGGGCGACGGCGGCGTAGGTCTCGGCGGAGGGGGCGATCTCGGCGGTGAGGCGCTTCAGCGCCTCCACGATGCGGCCGAGGTCGGTGCCGTCGGCGAGGGCCTTGGCCTCGTCGATGCCGACGTAGAGCACGAAGCCGCGGGCCTCGGTGCCCTCCGGGACGGCGCGGATGCGCGGCGCGGGCTCGGTCGGGGCGGCGGATGCGGCGGTCGCGGGGGCGGGAGCGGCGGCCCGGACGGGGCTGACCGGCGAGACGGAGGCGGTGCGGGGGTAGGCGGTGTCGATGGTGGCCAGAGACATGGGGATCGAGTCCTTTAAAGATGATGTTCCGCATCCCGGTGCGACGAGACTCCGCGGGTACGGCGGAGGTGCGGGGATTCTGCGGGGAGTGTGTCGTGTTGTGGCCTACAGAGAAAGGCCGATGCACAGGAGCGTGAGTGTGGCGCTCCCGGGGAGCGTGCGCCCGGTCTCGACAGGATGAGGTCGGAGGGCGGCTGCTCGGCGAAGGGTCGTCAGATCAGCGACACATTCGGCAACACATGACTGCGTCGCGGCCGGCCATCATCATGCCGGCATTCCCAAGGGCCTCGAAGGAGGTCAGGGTACGCGCGTTGTCAGTCATGCAGGAAAGTAAAACCGACGATGACTCGACGTGTCAAATCATTACGCAATGTTGCGTTCGTTCTAGACGGTGCCGTAGAGCCGGTCACCGGCGTCGCCGAGGCCCGGGACGATGTAGCCGTTCTCGTTCAGGCGCTCGTCGAGGGAGCCGAGCACGATCGTCACATTGCGGCCCTCCGTCGCCTTCTCGAGCGCCTGGAGACCCTCCGGCGCGGCGAGCAGGCAGATGGCCGTCACGTCCACCGCGTTGCGCTGGAACAGGAAGTCGATCGCGGCGCCGAGCGAACCTCCGGTCGCCAGCATGGGGTCGAGCACGAAGCACTGCCGGTCGGAGAGATCCATCGGCAGGCGCTCGGCGTACGTGGTCGGCTCGAGCGTCTCTTCGTTGCGCACCATGCCCAGGAACCCGACCTCGGCGGTCGGCATCAGGCGCACCATCCCCTCGAGCATGCCGAGACCGGCGCGCAGGATGGGGACCACCAGCGGTCGCGGCTCGCTCAGGGCGACGCCCATCGTCCGGGTGACGGGCGTCTCGATCTCGACCGGCTCGACCCGCACGCCGCGGGTCGCCTCGTACGCGAGCAGCGTCACGAGCTCCTCGGTGAGCTGGCGGAACACCGGCGAGGGCGTCGACTTGTCGCGGAGGACCGTCAGCTTGTGGGTGATGAGTGGGTGGTCCGCAACGTGCACTCGCATAGGCTCAAGGCTAGCCGAAACCTCGACAGCCCAGCCGAAGGAGGAACCGCCGTGAGCCTGACCGTGCCCGGCGCCTACGAGCAGTGGATGCGCCGCGCACTCCAGGACGCACGGCTCGCGTTCGGCACGGGCGACGTGCCTGTCGCGGCCCTCGTCGTCGACGAGAACGGCGAGGTCATCGGCACCGGACGCAACGAGCGCGAGCTGAGGCACGACCCGACCGCGCACGCCGAGGTGCTGGCGCTGCGGGAGGCGGCTGCGACCCGCGACGACTGGCACCTGGAGGGATGCACGCTGGTCGTGACGCTGGAGCCGTGCGTCATGTGCGCCGGCGCCGTGCTCGCGGCACGCGTCCCGACGGTCGTGTTCGGCGCGTGGGACGAGAAGGCGGGCGCGGGAGGCTCGGTGTACGACGTGCTGCGCGACCGGCGGCTCAACCACCGCGTCGAGGTGTTCGCCGGGGTGCTCGCGGAGGAGTGCGGCGAAGTGCTGCTCGACTTCTTCCGCGCCAAGCGCTGAGGCGGCTGACCGGCCTGAACCCGCCGGCTGCGGGCGCGCGTCACGCCGGCAGGCTCTCCAGCCACTCGGAGAACGCCGCGCGCGACGCCTCCTGCATCCGCGCCGAGTACGCCTCGCGGTCGCGGCGCATGGCGTCCGGATCGATGGCGTGCTCATCCAGCTCGTTGTAGCCGTCCGAGACCCACTTCTCGTGCATCTCGTCGGTGACCTCGGGATGGAACTGCACGGCGAGCGCGAAGTCGCCGATCGCGAACGCCTCGTTCGAGTAGTCGCTCGACGACGCCAGCAGCGTCGCCTGCTCCGGCAGTTCGAACGTGTCGCCGTGCCACTCCACCACCGGCACGCCGTCGAAGTGCCGGATGGGGGAGTCCACCCCGGCCTCCGTCGGCTCCACGCGGCGGTAACCGATCTGCATGGTGTCGCCCTTGTAGACGCGCTCCCCGAGGGCTCCCGCCATCAGCTGGGCGCCGAGGCACACCCCGAGCGTCGGGCGTCGGGCGTCGATGCGGGCGCGCAGAAGCTGCTTCTCATCCTCGAGGAACGGGAACTCGTCCGTCTGGTACGCGCCCATCTCGCCGCCGAGCACGACCACCAGGTCGGCCTCGGACGGGTCGATCGCCGAGACGTCCTCGGCGCTCGCATCCACGATCCGCAGGTCGTAGCCGTGCTCGACGAGCACCGGCCCGATGTTGCCGAGGTGGATGCTGGGGTCGTGCTGCAGGATGACGGCTGTGCGGGTCACTCGAGTCCTTTGATGACGATGGTGTCGGTGGCGGGCGCCCGGTCGTTCGGGTCGACCCAGACATCCGGTTCGATGTAGATGACGCGCGCGGCGGGGACCGCATCCCGGATCCGCCGCTCGACCGTGTCGATCGCGGCGGCGACGTCGGCCAGGCGGTGCTCGCCCGGGAACGCCAGCTTCGCGGCGACCATCAGCTCGTCCGGCCCCAGGTACAGCGTCTTCATGTGGATGATGCGCTCGACGTCGTCGCCCGCGTCGATGGCCCGCTCGATCGCGGCGACGTCCAGGTCGCTCGCGCCCTCGCCGACCAGCAGGCTCTTCGTCTCCATGCCGAGGATGATCGCGACGGTCACGAGCAGAGCGCCGATGAGCACCGTGCCGACGCCGTCCCAGACGCTGTTCCCGGTGAGGATGGTCAGGCCGACGCCGAGCAGCGCGAAGACGAGACCGGTCAGCGCCGCCACGTCCTCCAGCAGCACGACCGGCAGCTCGGGGGCCTTGGCGCGGCGGATGAACTGCGGCCACGACATCCCCTTCTTGTGCGGCCGGGACTCCTTGACCGCGGTGCGCAGCGAGAACGACTCCAGGCCGATCGCGATGAGCAGCACCAGGATCGGCAGCCACGCGTTCTCGAGCGGGTGCGGGTGGGTCAGCTTCTCGACGCCCTCGTAGATCGAGAAGACACCGCCGACCGAGAACAGGATGATCGAGACGACGAACGCGTAGACGTAGCGCTCGCGGCCGTACCCGAAGGGATGCTCGCGGTCGGCCTCCTTGCGCGACTGGCGGCCGCCGAGCAGCAGCAGCAGCTGGTTGCCGGAGTCGGCGACCGAGTGCACGCCCTCCGCCAGCATCGATGACGACCCCGAGAAGAACCAGGCGATGAACTTCGTCAGCGCGATCCCGAGGTTCGCCGCGAAGGCGGCGATGATGGCCCTGGTCCCACCTGATGCGCTCATGCCCCAATCCTAGGATGGAGGCATGGACGACGCGCAGAACGTGACCCTCCCGACGATCGCGATGCTGGGCGCGGGCTCGATGGGCCGCGCCATCCTGAGCGGGCTGCTCGCCCCCGGGGTGCAGGTGGCGGGCATCCGCGTCACCAACCGCTCGGAGGCGCGCGCGGCGGAACTCGCCGGCACCCCGGCGTGACGGCGTACGCGGCCGAGACGAAGGCCGACGCGAACCGGCTCGCGGTCGATGGTGCGCAGGTCGTCCTCGTCGCGGTCAAGCCCGCGAAGGTCCGGGACGTGCTGGCCGAGATCACGGACTCGCTCGCCCTGGGAACGGTCGTCGTCAGCGTCGCGGCCGGGGTCACCACGGAGACGATGGAGTCGCTGCTGCCCGACACGATCTCGGTCATTCGCGCGATGCCGAACACCCCTGCCGTCGTCGGCAAGGCCGTGACCGGCATCAGCGCCGGATCGCGCACGGAGGCGGAGGACCTGGAGGTGGTCCGCGCCCTGTTCGGGACGGTCGGCGAGGTGGTCGAGGTGCCCGAGTCGCAGCTGGATGCGCTGAGCACCATCTCCGGGTCGGGCCCGGCGTACGTCTTCCTCCTCATCGAGGCGCTGACGGAGGCCGCCGTGCGGAAGGGCTTCACACCCGAGCAGGCGGCCACACTCGTGAACGGGACGTTCCTGGGAGCCTCCGAGCTGCTCGTCTCCTCCGGCGAGGACCCGGCCGAGCTGCGCCGCCGGGTCACCAGCCCGAACGGCACCACCGAGCGCGCGATCGCCGTCCTCTCCGACGCGGACCTGCCGGCACTCTTCGCCCGCGCCACGGACGCCGCCCTCGCCCGCGCCCGCGAGCTCGCCGCCGGCTGACCTCCTCGCCCCGCCCCCGCCGTCCTATGCCCAACGCCGAGTACACGAAGTCTTGACGAGATCCCCCTGATTCTGTGCAATCAGGGCGGACTCGATCGGTAGAGCGCGCGACGGACGCGCATCGCGACGACGTCGAAGTCGTCAGCTGCGGTGACGAACACCACGAACCAGCCTTGCTCCACGAGGCGTTCACGGCGTCGGATGTCGTCCCGATAGACGGCTGGGTCGGTCCGGTGATGGTCGCCGAGGTACTCGATAGCGACCATTGCGTGGGGGTACGCGAGATCGATCATCGCCTCCACGCGGCGTTCGCCCGCCGGCCGAACGGGGTGATTCAGTGTCGGAGCGGGGAGGCCGGCGTCCTCCAGTGCCAGGCGCAGTCGCGACTCCTGGGGCGAGAGGGACCCGTAACGGACTCGCTCGAGAGCGAGACGCAGGTTCCTGACTCCGCGACGGCGACCGTGCCGACGCACCGCCGCTTCGAGGTCGAATCGCGTGAGCGGCGGCGGTTGACCCGAGTACGGCTCGTCGCCCGTGACCAGGTAGTCCCCGATCGCCACGAGATCGGGCACAGACAGCCGTGAACTCAGCTGGGCCCACGCATCCTGCGCGGCGATCACGGAGAGTCCGTCCACCACGGCCCCGCGGTGGTCATCCGGAGTCAGCTGGTGAGCCGCCACTCCGTCGAGAGTCGGCGGCCGATGCGGCTCGAACACGCTGACCTCGACGTCGGTCGGTCGCGCGTGGAGCGGCAGCGGCATCCGGTGGATGATGGCGGCAGACCGGTGACTGAACAGGGCGTGGGCCGGCAGCACCACGGCGGCTGCGCGACACAACGCGAGATGGTCGACAGGCGCTTGCTCGGTGCGCATCCCGTAGAAGGGTCGATGCATGCGCTTCCCGTAAACAGTTCGCCACGGCACACCCTCTGCGAGGAGGTCCCGACTCCGCTCTCCGTACTTCTCCATCTGCACACCCAAGCGCGTCCGGAGGGGCTCGACCCACTTATCCACAGCCCCCAGCATCGAGTCCGCGATGTTTGCACGTCCGCGGGGCGTGTTGCGTGCAAACATCGCGGACTCGACGGTGGAGGGAACGCCGAGAGACGAACGGGCGCGCGGACGGGAGGACGCGCGGAGGGCGCAGCGGGCGGGCGTCAGGCCTCGAGGGCGGCGAAGCGCTCGATGTCGGCGGAGGCGCCGGAGACGATGACGAGGTCGTGGTCGGACACCACGGTCTGGGCGGTCGCGTACGTGAAGGGGAGGCCGGGGCTCTTCACGCCCACCACGGTGATGTTGTACTTCGAGCGGACGCCCGAGTCGCCCAGGGGCAGGCCGCGGATGGGCTTCGGCGGGTACATCTTGACGAGGGCGAAGTCGTCGTCGAACTCGATGAAGTCGAGCATCCGCCCGGTCACGAGGTGCGCCGCCCGCTCGCCCGCCTCCGCCTCCGGGTAGATGACGTGGTTGGCGCCGATGCGCTCCAGGATCTTGCCGTGCGACTTCGAGATCGCCTTGGCCCAGATCTGCGGCACCTTCAGGTCGACGAGGTTCGCCGTGATGAGCACGCTCGCCTCGATCGACGAGCCGACCGCGACGACGCCGACGGAGAAGTCCTCCGCACCGATCTGCCGCAGGGTCTCGATCGAGCGCGCGTCCGCCTGCACGGTGTGGGTGACGCGGTCCGCCCACTTCTGCACGAGCTGTGCGTCCGTGTCGATCGCGAGCACCTCGCGCCCCAGCCGGTCGAGTTCGCCCGCCGTGGCCGCGCCGAAGCGTCCGAGACCGATGACGAGGACGGGCGCGTTGTGCTTGATCCGGTCAACCAACGAGCGGCCTCTCCTCCGGGTTGTGGTACAGCTGGCGGCGCTGACTCTGCGCCAGCGCCGCGGCGAGTGTCACTGTACCAACGCGCCCGCAGAACATGGTGGCGGCCATGATGTAGACGCCCGCGTCGGGCAGCCGCTCGGTCAGCCCGGTCGACAGACCGCAGGTCGCGAACGCCGAGATGACATCGAACAGCACGTGGTCGAGCGGCGCCTTCGTGACCTGCAGGATGAGGATGCTGGACACCGCCACGATCGTCGCCCCCCACAGCGCGACGGCCACCGAGAGCCGCAGGACGTCGATCGGGATGCGGCGCCGGAACGCATCCATCGACTCGACCCCGCGCGCCTCTGCGAACGCGGCCAGGAAGAGGACGGCCAGCGTCGTCACCTTGATGCCGCCGGCGGTGGATGCGGACCCGCCGCCGATGAACATCAGCATGTCCGTGACCAGCAGGCTCGAGCCGTGGAGGTGGTCGATGGGAATGGTCGAGAACCCGCCCGAGCGCGCCATCGTCGAGAGGAAGAACGACTGGAAGACCGTGTGTCCCGCATCCAGCCGCCCGAAGGTCCTCGGGTTTTCGTATTCCAGCACGATGTAGAGCACGGCGCCGGCGACGAGGAGGATGAGGAACGTGAGCAGCGTCAGCTTCACGTGGATGGACCATCGCCGCCGCTTCTCGCGCAGGTTGGTGGCGATGGCGAAGATGACCGGGAAACCGATCGCTCCGAGGATCACGCCGACCATGAGCGCACTGAGGAACCAGTAGTCCGTCGCGAACGCCTGGATGCCCTCCGTGTTCGGCGTGAACCCGGTGTTCGTGAAGGCCATCGCCGAGTAGTACACGGCCTCCCACGCCGCGGTTCCGACGTCGACGCCGCCGATGAGCATGCGCGGGAACAGCAGCAGAGCGACTCCGCCCTCGATCACCACCATGCTGATCGCGACGGTGGTCAGCAGCTTGCCGACCTCGCCGAGGCGGACCGCCTGGCCTTCTGCGACGGGGCCCGAGTGCATCCTGAGCGGGTTGCTGTCGCTCGCGGCCATCAGCTTCGCGCGCAGTCCGAGCTTGCGCGAGATGACGAGCCCCAGGATGGACGCCATGGTCAGCACGCCGACCGCACCCACCTGCACCCCGATGTAGACGAGCAGGTGGCCGAACATCGACCAGTGCGTCGCCATGTCGACGGTCGCGAGTCCCGTCACGCAGATCACCGAGACGGCGGTGAAGAGGGAGTCGGCCAGGGGCGTCCACTGGCCCTTCGCCGACGAGATCGGCAGCGAGAAGAGCAGGGTGAAGACGAGGATCAGGAGCGCGAACACGACGATCGCGAACCGCGACGGGCTGCGCGCAGCGAAAGCGTTGAGGGCCGCACGCACACGTCCCGCCGGCGAGACGGGCCGGCCGCGGACCGTCCGGGTGGTGGTCATGTGTGGTCCTTCCCGTCGTCTTCCTGGTGAGGGGCGGGCTGGTGGACATGGTACTGCGCCGGGGGAATGACTAGCCTGGGGGCATGGCCGACATCTTCGACGTGATCGCCGACCCGACGCGGCGCGAGATCCTCCGAGTGCTGCGCGATCGCAACGCGGACGCGACGCATTCCGTTCGGGATATATCCGTCTCCGAGATCGTGGCCACCCTGGAGCTCAGCCAGCCGACCGTCTCCAAGCACCTGAAAGTGCTGCGCGAGGCGGGTCTCGTGGCCGTCCGCGAAGAGGGCCAGCACCGGTACTACCGGCTCGACCCGGTGCCGTTGGAGGCCGTCGAGGACTGGGTCATTCCGTTCACGGCATCGGAAGAGGACATGGAGCTGAGCGTGCGCCTCGCGGAGGAGACGCGCGAGTTCGCGAGCACCGTCGGCAAGGTGCTCGCCGACACGCGCCATCGCGTCTCGTCGGCGACCGAGCGGGTCACCCCGAAGAAGTGGCGCAAGGACTGACCTCCCCGAGTACGATGTCCGGCAGGAGGGACGGGACCATGGCACAGGATCTGAAGGATGTGCGCTTCCTGACGGTCGCCGAGGTGGCCGACATGATGCGCGTCTCCCGCATGACCGTCTACCGCCTCGTCCACGCCGGTGAGCTGCCGGCCATCCGCTTCGGCCGGTCGTTCCGGGTTCCGGAGTCGGCGGTCGAGCAGCTGCTGCATGCGGCCACCTTCCGAGAGGGCGGCGTCGCGGACTCGGCGTGACGTCGGGTAGACTGTCACCTCGTGTCGCCGCGCGCCCCGCGGCTTACCCCTGATTCTTTGTGAGGTCTACGTGGGTTCCGTTATCAAGAAGCGTCGCAAGCGTATGGCGAAGAAGAAGCACCGCAAGCTTCTTCGCAAGACGCGCCACCAGCGTCGCAACAAGAAGTAGACCCCGGTCTACGGCTCAAGCGTCGGTCCAACCGGTCCGGCGCTTTTTGCTGTGCCCGCGCATCCGGCCGCGCGCTTAGAGTGAAGGGGTGGACAGCGTCTCCCTCACCCTCATCGGCAAGCCCGGATGCCACCTCTGCGACGACGCGAGGGATGTCATCCACTCGGTGATCGCCGAGCTGCCGTCGGACGGCCCCGACGTCACCGTGGAGGAGCGCGACATCCTTCAGGATGCGGAACTCCACGAGAAGTACGTGGAGGAGATCCCGGTCGTGCTCATCGAGGGGCGCGTCCACACGTACTGGCGCGTGGATCCTGCCCGGCTGCGTTCAGCGCTGCTCGAGCGCTGACACCGGCGTCAGAACACCGGTGTCTGGTCGATGTCCGCGTCGCGTCGGCGGTAGTCCTGCAGGAACTGCTTCAGCGTCCCCGCGTACAGCTCCTTGACGAGGTCGCCCGCGCGGGCGCCGTCGCGGTCCTTGGCCGCGGCCAGGATGCCGGCGAGGGCGGCGGGCAGGTCGTCGACGCCGAACGGGGTCTGCCACACCGAGATGTAGCGGAGCAGCTGCGGGCTGAGCCCCTCGGAGACGGAGACCAGCACCTCGTCGCTGCCCGCGCGCTCCAGTTCGAGGAAGAAGTCGTTGAACGCGTGGCCGAGCGCCGGAAGGTCGCGGACCTTGGTGGCCTTGCGCACGTCCTTCTGCGCCTTGTCGAGACGGCTGACCGTCGCGTTGTCGAGCGTCGGGACGATGGTCCGCGCGGCGTGCTCGTGCAGCAGGCCGGTCGTGTAGATGGCCTCGTCGATCGCCTTCAGGTCGATGGGGGCGACGCGGGTGTAGCGGTTCGGCGCCATCTCGACGAGGCCGATGTCGGCCAGCTTCATGAGGGCCTCGCGGATCGGCGTCCGCGAAACACCCAGCCAGGCGGTCAGCTTCTCGTCGAGCAGGGTCTCGCCGGGCTCGAGCGTGCCGTCGAGGATGCCGTCGTAGAGGCGGTTGTAGACGACGTCGCGCAGCAGCCGGCGCTCGACAGGGGCGGTGTCGTTCACGGGCAGCGGCATCAGCGGGTCTCCTTCTTGTTCCCGGCGAAGTCGTCGGCGATGGTCACGAGGGCCTTGTCGAAGAGGTCGGCGGTGGCGCGACCGGCCTTCTCGGCCTTGCCGGAGACGGCGGCGTCGAGGAGTGCCGTGACCGACGGCTTCGCCTTGTCGAATGCGGCGGAGGAGGGCGCGGCGTTGAGCGCTCGCTGCACCTCGGGCAGGTGGCGCTTGAGCAGGCGCGCGATGGTGCGGTTGTCGAGGCGTCGGAGGAACACACCGAGGAACCCGTCGGAGGACAGCCCGGTGCGGGCGGCTTCTGCCGCGTCGATGTCGCGCAGCGCCTCCCGGTCGGCGTCGGTGAGGAGCGGGGTGGCGTCGCGGACGACCCCCGCGACCAGCACGCCGATCGTGGCGATCAGCTGCCGCAGGCGAACGGACTCGATCGGGGTGACCCGGGTGCGGCGCTGGGGCAGGATCTCGACCAGGCCCATGGCCGCGAGCTGGTTGAGCGCTTCGCGGACCGGGGTGCGCGAGACGCCCACCCAGCGCTCGATCTCGGCGTCGTACAGCTGCTCGCCGGGGAGCAGGTCGCCGTCGACGATCGCATCGAGGAGGCGCAGGAAGACTTCGTCTCGGATGAGCCGGCGGGGGCTGGCGGCTCCGGTCACGGGCACGGGCATAGATGAATGTTACATCCCGGTCTATCGGTGGGCGGGCTGATGTGCAGAGTGTCGAAAGCGCGCATTGCCTGCACTCCGGGCCCGGTCGGAACGCCCATCGAGTCCCCATCCGCCGCCCACCGGGCGCACAGTTCCGCGGGCGTAGGCTGGCCTGGTGAGATCAGCCCCGACCGCTCGGCGGGAGACTGGCGTGACGGCCCTGGAGGCCGAGACCACACCGCTCGATGACGTCCGCCAGCTCATCCCCTTCCTCGACTCCCGCACGCCTCTGCTGTGGCTGCGCAAGGGCGAAGGGATGGCGGGGATCGGCGAGGTGCTGAGGCTCGACTTCACGGGTCCGGACCGGATCGAGCAGGCGTCGGCCGCGTGGCGGGAGACCGCGGCTGCCGCGACGGTCGACGACGCGGTGGGAACGCCGGGCACCGGCCTGGTGGCCTTCGGCACCTTCGCGTTCGACGACGAGAGCACCGCCACGAGCACCCTGATCGTGCCGGAGGTGGTGATCGGGCGCCGGGGGAGCCGCAGCTGGATCACGCGCATCCGTCGCGCGGGCGAGCCCGCCGTGACGACGCTGTCGAAGCCGACCGCGTTCGGCGACGAGTACCGGCTGAGCCTGCTGCCGGGTGAGCTCGGGGCCGACGGCTACCGGGAGGCGGTCGCGGAGGCCGTGGAGCGCATCCGGGAGGCCGACCTGTCCAAGGTGGTGCTGGCCCGCGACCTGCGCGGGCACCTGCCGCTCGAGTCGGACCTCCGCCGGGCCCTCGTCGAGCTCGCGCTCGGGTACCCGGACTGCTGGACCTTCGCCGTGGACGGCCTGGTCGGGTCGTCGCCGGAGACGCTGGTCCGCGTCCACCACGGCACGGTGACGGCGCGCGTGCTGGCGGGGACGATCTCGCGCGGTCCGGATGCCGCACAGGATGCCGCCGCCGCGGCCGAGCTCGTCGCCAGCGCCAAAGACCAGGGCGAGGCACCGCTTCGCGGTGACGAGCGTGATGGATGCGCTCCGCCCGCACAGCGCGGACCTCGCGGCGAGCGACGAGCCGTTCACCCTCAAGCTGCCGAACCTGTGGCACCTGGCGACCGACATCGCCGGGATGCTGAGCGACGGATCCAGCTCGCTCGACCTGGCCGCCGCGCTGCACCCGACCGCCGCGGTCGCCGGCACGCCTCGCGATGAGGCGCTCGCGCTGATCCGCGAACTGGAGCCGTTCGACCGCGGACGCTACGCCGGCCCGGTCGGCTGGGTGGGCGCGGACGGCGACGGCGAGTGGGCGATCGCCCTCCGCTGCGCCCAGGTCACCACGGGCGGCGACCTGACCGCCTATGCGGGCGCCGGGATCGTCGCCGACTCGGAGCCCGAACGCGAGCTCGCGGAGACGGGGATGAAGTTCCGCCCCATCGTGGAGGCCTTCGGCTGACCCGTCGTCACGACTGCGCGAGGCGGAGCTTCTGCTCCTCCACGTCGTAGTGCGGACGCGGCCACTCCAGCTGGAGGCCCTGCATCGCGTGGATGAGCAGCTGCTGCACCGCCGCCCGGGCGTACCACTTGTGGTCGGCCGGGACGACGAACCACGGGGCGTAGACGCTGTTCGTGCGGTCGAGGACGACCTGATAGGCCTCCTGGTACTCGTCCCAGTACAGGCGCTCGTCCACGTCGGCGGGGTTGAACTTCCAGAGTTTGTCGGGGCGTTCGAGCCGTGAGGCAAGGCGCTTCCGCTGCTCGTCCTTGCTCAGGTGGAGCATCACCTTGATCACGGTGGTGCCGGACTGGTTCAACTCCTTCTCGAAGGCGTTGATGGCGCCGTAGCGCCGCTCCAGCTCCTCGGGCGGCGCCAGCGAGCGCACCCGCCCGATCAGCACGTCTTCGTAGTGGGAGCGGTCGAAGACGCCGACCTCGCCCGCGGCCGGCACCTGCTGCCACACCCGCCAGAGGAAGTCGTGGGCCAGTTCGTCCGGGGTGGGTTTGCCGAATCCCGCGTAGTGCACGCCGCCCGGGTTCATCGAGCCGATGACGTGGGAGACGATCCCGCCCTTGCCCGCCGTGTCCATCGCCTGCAGCACCAGGAGCACGGAACGCGGATCGCCCTCACGGCCGCAGGCGAACAGCTGCTCCTGAAGATCCGCGAGCAGGCCCGCGCCATCGGCGAGGGCCTTCTCGCCCTCCTTCTTGCCTCCGTCGAAGCCGGGAACGCCGTCCGTCGGCTCGTCGGCGAGCCGGAAGCCGGGCTGCACGCGCAGCAGCTCGTAGGGATCCGTCGTCCAGTAATCGCTGTCGCCCACCGTGGCCTCCTCGTCGCGTGTGCGGGACGCCCATGGTAGACCCGGCGGCGAGTCCCGGTGGGCCACGCGATTCCGCATCTAGCCATGTGCGGCAGCGCGGCATTACGGTGTGCGCGTCGAGAGGAGACTGAGATGGACACGTTCTGGTCGGCATTCCTGTATGTCTTCTGGATCTTCGCGTTCGTCGCGTTCCTGATGATCCTGTTCACGGTCCTGGTGGACCTGTTCCGGGATCAGGAACTGAACGGGTGGTGGAAGGCCCTGTGGGTGATCTTCCTGATCTTCCTGCCGGTGCTCGGGGCGCTCGTCTACCTCATCGCGCGGGGGCGCGGATGGCGGCCCGCAATCTGGCGCGCGACGCGAGGGTTCCCGAGGACGACAGCTGGGGCCAGCGCCCGACGGGATCCGCGACGCCGGCGGCGGACATCCAGCAGGCGCAGACGCTGCTCGACCAGGGGGTCATCAGCCGCGGCGAGTTCGACGCGCTTCGGGCGAAGGCGCTCGGCGAGCGCTACTGAGCGGCCCGGGCGGAGTGCGGTCCCGGCGCTCGCTGACCATTCGGCGTGCATCCAGGCACTGGAATGCAAGCGGCGGACGGCGCGGCCTAAGCTGGTGGGGTGAGTAAGGCCGACCTCAGCAAGCAGCCCGCCCAGGTCGCCGCCATGTTCGACGAGGTGTCGACGCGCTACGACCGGACCAATGCCGTCCTGTCGGTGGGCAATGCGGCGCTGTGGCGCGTGGCGACGACGCGAGCCGTCGATCCGCGCGCAGGCGAGACGATCCTCGACGTCGCGGCCGGCACGGGGACGTCGAGCGCGTCGCTCGCCCGGAACGGCGCGTCGGTCGTCGCTGCGGACTTCTCCGAGGGGATGATCGAGGTCGGCCGCCAGCGGCAGGCCGGCAACCCGTTCGTCCGCTTCGTGCAGGCCGACGCGACGGCGCTTCCTTCGAGGACGACACGTTCGACGCCGTGACGATCTCCTTCGGGCTGCGGAACATCGTTGACCCGAAGAAGGCGCTCGCCGAGTTCTACCGCGTCGTCAAGCCGGGCGGCCGTGTCGTCGTCTGCGAGTTCTCCCAGCCTCCCCTCGCTCCCGTCCGTGCCGGCTACTCGGCCTATCTGCGCTATGGGATGCCCGTCCTCGCCCGGGTCGCGAGTTCGAACCCTGCGGCGTACGAGTACCTGATGGAGTCCATCCAGGCGTGGCCGGACCAGCGCTCGCTCGCGGGCTGGCTGCGCGAGGCCGGATTCGAGCGCGTCGCCTTCCGCAACCTCACGGCCGGCATCGTTGCGCTCCACCGCGGCTTCAAGCCCGAGCGGCCCGCGGTCGTCGAGGAGCCGGCTCCGGCCCCGAAGCCCAAGCGGGCGGCGGCCGCCAAGCCGAAGACCGACGCTGCCGTGAAGCCGAAGACCGACGCTGCCGCGACGCCCGAGACGGCCGCTTCTGCGAAGCCCAGGCCGGCCGCTGCTGCGAAGCCCAGGCCGGCCGCGTCCGCGAAGCCCGCCGCCGCTGCCAAGCCGAAGGCTGCGCCGAAGCCGAAGCCGGCCCCCAAGCCGACGACGGAATCCGCCGGATCCGCCGGCTCCGAACAGTCTGCGTCCACCATCCCGTCCGAGGGGAGTAGTGCCACGAAGTGTCCCGGGTGTGCGGCGCCCGTCGCTGACCGGTCAACTGGGCTTCACCGAACGGATCTTCATCCGCGGCGAGGATCGTGAGCTCGCCAACGCGGTGGACGACGGCCTGGCCGCGGTCGAGGAGGGCCTGCACCGCGAGATGCAGTTCGCCGACAACCTGGCCGACGTCACCGCGCGCTATCTGCTCGAGGCGGGGGGCAAGCGCGTCCGCCCCATGCTCACCCTGCTCGCCGCCCAGCTGGGACGGGGTACCAACGCGGATGTCATCCAGGCCGCCGAAGCCGTCGAGATCACGCACCTCGCCTCGCTCTACCACGACGACGTCATGGACGACTCGCAGATGCGCCGCGGAGTGCCCAGTGCGCAGTTCGTCTGGGGCAACTCCGTCGCCGTGCTGACGGGCGATCTCCTCTTCGCCCGGGCGAGCAAGCTGGTCTCCGCCCTCGGGGAGCGTGCGATCCAGCTGCAGGCCGACACCTTCGAGCGGCTGTGCCTCGGCCAGCTGCACGAGACCATCGGCCCGCAGGAGGGGAGGACCCGGTCGCGCACTACATCCAGGTGCTCGAGGACAAGACCGGCTCGCTGATCGCCGTCGCCGCGCAGATGGGCGTGGTCTTCTCGAACGCGCCCACCGAGTACGAGCAACCCGTTGTGGTCTTCGGCGAGAAGATCGGTGTCGCGCTTCCAGCTGATCGACGACGTGATCGACCTCTCCGGTCAGGGCGTCGCCGAGACGGGCAAGACGCCCGGCAACGACCTGCGCGCGGGCGTCGCCACCCTCCCGGTGCTGCGCCTGCGCGAGCGCGCGGCGACCGATCCGGACGCGGCGGCGCTGCTCGAGCGTCTCGAGCGCGACGTCATGGGCTCGGCGGAGGACGGCGAGGTGACGCCCGCCGCGATGGAGGCCATCGCGGCGCTCCGCGAGCACGACGTGACGCGTCAGACGCTGGAGGAGGCGCACCGCTGGGCGCGCGAGGCGGTGGAGGCGCTGGCCCCGCTGCCGGACGGCCCGGTCAAGAAGGCTCTGGTCCGGCTTCGCGGACACCATCGTCGAGCGCTCCAGCTGAGCCGCACGGAACACCAGAAGGAATCAACGCATGACCAAACTTCGACTGGCCATCGTCGGCGCCGGGCCGGCGGGCATCTACGCCGCCGACATCCTGCTGAAGGCCGAGCGCGGCTTCGACGTATCCATCGACCTGTTCGAGCAGCTTCCCGCACCGTACGGCCTGGTCCGTTACGGGGTCGCGCCCGATCACCCGCGCATCAAGGGCATCATCACCGCCCTGCGCGAGGTGCTCGATCGCGGCGACATCCGCATCTTCGGCAACGTCGAGTTCGGCCGTGACATCACCCTCGACGACCTCAAGCGCCACTACAACGCGGTCATCTTCGCCACGGGCGCGGTGCGGGACGCTGACCTGGAGATCCCCGGCATAGAACTGCACGGCTCCTACGGCGCCGCGGACTTCGTCAGCTGGTTCGACGGTCACCCGGACGTGCCGCGCACCTGGCCGCTGGAGGCGAAGTCGGTCGCCGTGATCGGCAACGGCAATGTCGCCCTCGACATCTCTCGCATGCTCGCGAAGCACGCCGACGACCTGCTGCCGACCGAGATCCCGGACAACGTCTACGAGGGGCTCAAGAACTCGCCGGTCACGGACGTGCACGTCTTCGGCCGCCGCGGACCGGCGCAGGTGAAGTTCACACCGCTGGAACTGCGCGAGCTGGGCGAGCTCCGGGACGTGGACATGATCCTGTACGACGAGGACTTCGACTACGACGAGCAGTCCAAGGCGGCCGTCGCCAGCAACAAGCAGGTGATGGTGATCGACCGCGTGCTGCAGCAGTGGCGGCAGCGCGAGGTGGGCAACGCGTCGCGTCGACTTCACCTGCACTTCTACGCGAAGCCCCTCGAGGTCGTCGGCGACGACCACGGCAACGTGACGGCGTTCCGGTACGAGCGCACGGAGCCGGACGGCGAGGGCGGCGTGCGGGGCACGGGCGAGATCCGCGAGCTCGAGATCGACGCCCTCTACCGCGCCGTCGGCTACTTCGGCTCGCCGCTCCCCGGCATCCCCTTCGACCGCAAGCACGGCGTCATCCCGAACCACGAGGGCCAGGTGCTGCGCAAGGGCGACAACGAGCGCATGTACGGCGTCTACGCGACGGGGTGGATCAAGCGCGGTCCGGTCGGACTCATCGGTCACACCAAGTCGGATGCGATGGAGACGATCAAGCATGTGATCAACGATCAGGGAAACTGGTGGTCGCCCGCAGACCCATCCGAGGAATCTGTGGAGAACCTCCTGCGCGAGCGGGGTGGAGTACACCACGCTCGACGGCTGGCACAACCTCGACACGCACGAGCAGGCGCTCGGCGCCGAGCGCGGCCGGGTGCGCGTGAAGGTGGTTCCGCGCGACGAGATGGTCCGCGTCTCGAACGCGGAGACGGTCGCGAGCGGCCCAGCGCTGGGTCAGGCAGAGTAGCCCCGCAGCGCGCATGACGAGCCCGCGCGAGTGGCGCCCCGACATCCTCGGGGCGCCCTTCGAGCAGACCACCCTTCCGCTCGGCGACGATGCGGAAGGCGAGGTCGTCGCGACGCTGGTGCGGTACTCGCCGCCTCCGCGTCCCCGTCTGCACCGGGGACCCGCGGCCGACGCGGACGTGCTCTACGTCCACGGCTGGTCGGACTACTTCTTCCAGTCCGAGCTCGCCCGGTTCTGGCACGACCAGGGCGCCCGGTTCCACGCCCTCGACCTGCGCAAGTACGGGCGGAGTCTGCGGGAGGGGCAGACGCCCGGCTTCGTCGACGACCTCGCGGTCTACGACGAGGACATCGCGGCGGCGCTCGACGCGATGGGCCACGGCGAGGGCGAGCGGCGCTCGCACCATCGACGTCTCATCCTGCTCGGCCACTCGACCGGCGGCCTGACGCTGAGCCTCTGGGCGGACCGTCATCCAGGACGGGCCGATGCGCTCATCCTGAACAGCCCGTGGCTGGAGTTCCAGGCGCACTCCGCCGGCCGGGCGGCCCTCGCGCCGCTCATGGACCTGCGTGCGCGCATCGACCCCAAGGCGGCGATGCCGAACGTCGATCTCGGCTTCTACACCCGGACCGTGTCGCGCACGCTGGACGGCGAGTGGGACTACGACCTCGCCTGGCGTCCGGTGCGCGGCTTCCCCGTGCACCCTGCCTGGCTGACCGCCGTGCTCGCCGGGCATGCCCGGGTGGCAGCCGGTCTCACGATCGACGCGCCCGTGCTCACGCTGCTCTCGGCGCGGTCGACGCTGCTGCCGTTCTGGACGCCCGACATGATGCGCTCCGACGTGGTGCTCGTCGTCCGCGACATCGCCGAGCGCGCGCTCGGGCTGGCGCCGACGGTCACCGTGTCCTGGGTGCAGGATGCGCTCCACGACGTGTTCCTGTCGGCCGCTCCCGTGCGGAAGGCGGCCTACACGGCGATGGAGCGATGGCTCCGGGGCTACTCTCAGCGGAAGTTGACGAACTGCACCGCGACGTCGAGGTCGGCGTTCTTGAGGAGCGCCATCGTCGCCTGCAGGTCGTCGCGGCTCTTCGAACTCACGCGCAGCTCGTCGCCCTGGATCTGCGACTTCACGCTCTTCGGTGCCTCGTCGCGGATGAGCTTGTTGATCTTCTTCGCCGCATCCTGCTCGATGCCGTTCTTGAGCCCGACCTCGACGCGGAACTCCTTGCCGGACGGGTAAGGGGCGCCGGTGTCGAGCGACTGAGCGTGATGCCGCGCTTGATGAACTTCGACTCGAGCACCTCGAGCAACCGCCTTGACGCGCTCCTCGGTGTTGGCCTTCAGGAGCACCTTCTCGCCGCTCCACTCGACCGACGCTCCGACGTTCTTGAAGTCGTGAGCGCTGCTCCACCTCTTTGCGGGCCTGATTGACGGCGTTGTCCGCCTCCATCTTGTCGACCTTGCTGACGACGTCTGAACGAGGAGTCTGCCGCGAGATCACTCCGATCCTTCTCGGCGGGCGCGTACGGCATCCAGTCTACGGGTGAGGGCCGCAGCATCCGTTGCCGCATCCGACAGCCCGGTTCTAGACTGACGCCCGCTCGGCATACGCCCCGATGGAGGAGGTTCGTATGTACATGAAACTCGAGGTCGTCGTCCCGCCCGTCTCCGATGTGGACCGGGCGAAGTCCTTCTACCAGTCGCTGGGGTGGCGGGAGGATGCGGACTTCGCCGTCGACGACGGCTACCGGATCGTGCAGTTCACCCCGCCCGAGTCGGAGGCGTCGATCATCTTCGGGACGGGGCTGACGGATGCGCCTCCCGGGTCGACGCAGGGGCTGCAGCTCACCGTCTACGACATCGACGAGGCGCGGGCTGCGCTGGTCGACGCGGGTGTCGAGGTGTCGGAGCTCTTCCACGACTCGACGGGCATCTTCCGGCACGCCGGCACGCGCGAACGCATCAGCGGCCCCCACCCGGAGCGTGCCGACTACTCGACCTTCGCCTCCTTCGAGGACCCGGACGAGGAACGGCTGGATCCTGCAGGAGATCAAGAAGCGGCTGCCGGGACGATGAGCGACGAACTGACCGACGTCATCCTGGACCACTTGAAGCAGGCGGCCGAGGCGCACGGGGTGCACGAGAAGGAGGACCTGGGCGGAGTCTTCGACGAGCAGTGGCCCGAGTGGTACGCCCAGCACATGGCGCAGACGCTGCGCGCGGCGGGCTACCGGCTCGAGCGTACGGAGCCGCCCTCGCCTTGACGACCTGGCAGGGGTGCGACAGGCTGAGGTAAGCCTTCCCTTAGTCAGGAGTCCCGAATGGCCCAGCTCATCCCCTTCTCGCAGGCGCTGCGCGACGCACCCGCGGTGTCCACCAGGAGAGCGAGGGCGCGGTCTTCATGCAGGACCTGATGAGCGGCCGCGGCAGCCGGGACGACTACATCTCCTTGCTGTCGCAGCACTACTTCATCTACGAGGCGCTCGAGGAGTCGGCCGAGTGGATGGGCTCCGACCCGGTCGCGACGCTGTTCATCAGCCCCGCGTTGACGCGGCTGCCGGCCATCGAAGCCGACCTGGAGTTCCTGCTCGGCGACGCCTGGCGCGAGCGGATCGCGGCCCTGCCGTCGACGGTCCGCTACACCGAGCGCATCCGCGAGGTGGGTCGCACGTGGCCGGGCGGATTCGTCGCCCACCACTACACGCGTTACCTCGGTGACCTCTCCGGCGGCCAGATCATCCGCACGCTGCTGCAGCGGCGGTACGGGTTCGACACCAACAGCGTCGGCTTCTACCTCTTCGCGGACATCGCGAAGCCGAAGCTGTTCAAGGACACCTGACCGGCTCGACGGCCGATCGAGTGGACGGAGGAGGAGCGGGATCGCGTGATCGCGGAGGTCGGGCTCGCGTTCCGGTTCAACACGGAACTGTTCGACGACCTCGCGGCGGCCAAGACCGCCGCCTGACGTGCAGGTCGCCTGCGTCAGGCCGTCTGGGCCAGCTCCTCGTAATACGTGACGTGGCAGCCGTCGCCGCTGCACTCGATGCAGAGCGCAGCACCTCCTCGGCGTGCTGCGAGGGTCGGCCCTGTGCCGTCGCACCGTTCGCAAATTTCCAACGTTCTCATGCCCACGATTGTGCGCCCGACCACCGACATCGGCGGCAGCGCGCACCGGGGTGTCGCGATCACCACAGCATCCACGGGATTATGCCCACAGCAGAACGCGCAGATCCCGCAGGCGCGGATCGGCGGCATCCGACATAGGCTGGCCGCATAGCTTCTGCGGCACGCGATCGGCTCGGTGCTCCGCCGGATCAGGACGGAGCGGGGAACGACCCTGCGCGAGGCTCTCCGAGCGCTCGCGGGTCTCCGTCCTACCTCTCCGAGATCGAGCGCGGGCGCAAGGAGGCGTCGTCCGAGATCCTCGCCGCGCTGTGCCGGGTCCTCGACCTGAGCGAGGGGAGCTGCTGACCCGCGTCGCCGCCGAAGTTCGCCGGCGCGCAGGTGCTCTCGCTGGTGCCCGAACGGGGCTCGCTGATCGCTGCCGGCACGACCGCCGAGCCTGCAGCCCGCGACCGTCGCGGAGGTCGGCCGGACGCCCGGAGTCGTCGCCATCGCTGCCTGACGCCGGCCGGTGCGCAGGCTGGGCGGGCGCTGATTTCGTGTGCGGGCGCGCGGCGGCTATTCTTGTGCGGCGCTCTTCGGTCACGAGAGTCACTGGTGGTCGGGAGCGCGCAATGGCAGTTACCCAAGCGGCCAAAGGGATCCGACCTGTAAATCGAGCTGTCTACGACTTCGGGGGTTCAGAATCCCTCACTCGCCACGTCACGAAGAGCCCGGCCCTGCGGCCAGGCTCCTCGTCTGCGGGGCATGCAGCCCATCTGAGAGGCTTGACGCATGACCTCCACCGTCGAGCTGCTCGAGATCGCCTCCACCGTCGCCAAACGGGCCGCCGCGTTCGCCCTCCAGCGGCGGCAGGACGGCGTGGAGATCGCCGCCTCGAAGTCGTCGCTGAGCGACATCGTCACGCAGGCGGGACCGCGAGACCGAGCAGTTGATCCAGGATGCGCTGGCCGCGGCGCGACCGCGTGAGCGGGTTCCTCGGCGAGGAGTCCGGCGGCGGGAGCAGCCAGAGCGGGCTCACCTGGGTGGTCGACCCGATCGACGGCACCGTCAACTACTTCTACGGCATCCCCGCCTGGGCGGTCAGCATCGCGGTCGTCGAAGGCGACCCGGACCCCGCCACGTGGCGGACCCTCGCCGGGGCCGTGGTGAATCCTGTCTGCTCAAGGAGGTGTTCACCGCTGCCGAGGGGACGGCGCGCGGCTGAACGGGGAGCGCATCCACGTGAACGAGGGCGTCGACCTGAGCCTCGCCCTGGTCGGGACGGGATTCGGGTCACGACGCCGAGGTGCGCTGGCGCCAGGCCGCGGCTTCGTCGCCGAGCTCATCCCCGAGGTGCGCGACATCCGCTGCATCAGGGCCGCATCCCTCGACCTCTGCTCGCTCGCCGCCGGCCGAGCTCGACGCGTGCCTACGAGCGCAGGCTCAACCCATGGGATCACGCGGCCGGCGCCCTGATCGCGCAGGAGGCCGGCGCACGGGTCGCCGGAATCGCAGGAGGCCCGGCGGACCGCCGCCTGCTGGTGGCGGCCGCGCCGGACCTCTTCGATCGACTGCACCCCCGGGTCGAGCGCTTCTACTCCGACTGGGAGTGACGCCGACCGGAGTGGCCCCGGCTCAGACGAGCCAGACCGCGGTGTCCTGCGGCAGCTTCCCGTCCTCCAGCTCGTCGCTGGCGAGCGCGATCCGCCTCCTCGGGCAGCGCGACGGCGTCCGTGCCGAAGTTGACGACGACCGTCACCTCGCCGGTACGGAAGGCGAGGCGTGTCACCGCCGAGGTCGATCCACTCCGGGGGCGCCGAACGCCAGGTCGTGACGGCGGCGCAGCTTCAAGGCCTCCTGGTACATGCTCAGCGTCGACCCGGCCACGCCCTCCTGCGCCGAGCGGATGTACGACGCCCAGAGCGCGGGCTGCGGCAGCCAGCTCGCCGGGCTCGGGCCGAAGCCGTACGACGCCTCGTCGCCCTCCCACGGGATGGGGACGCGGCAGCCGTCGCGGCCGTACCGCTCACCGTTTGTGCGGAACCAGGTCGGGTCCTGACGGGCCTCGTCGGGCAGGTCGATCGCCTCGGGGAGACCGAGCTCCTCGCCCTGGTAGAGGTAGGCCGATCCCGGCAGTGCGAGCATGAGCGCGGTCGCCGCGCGTGCCCGGCGGCCAGGCCGAACGCCGGGTCCGGCACCCGCTTCGTCTTCGGCCCGATGCCGTGGCCCTGCAGGTTCTCGCCCGCGAGGGCCAGGCGGGTCGCGTGACGGACGACGTCGCGGTTCGACAGCACCCACGTGCTCGGAGCGCCGACACTGCTGAAGGCCGCGATGGAGCGATCGATGACGCTCCGCAGCGCGGCCGCATCCCACGAGGGTCTCCAGGTACGCGAAGTTGAACGTCTGCTGCATCTCGTCCGGGCGCACCAGCGGGCCAGCTTGTCGAGCGGCTCGACCCACGCCTCGCCGCAGAGCACGCGGTCGCCCTCGTACTCGGCGAGGACCGTGTGCCAGTCGCGGTAGATCGCGTGGACGCCGTCCTGCGCGAAGTACGGCGGCGTCGGCGGGTCGACCTCGGCGTGCGCGTGGATCTCGGGTTCGAGCGGGATGCCGCCGGTCTCCAGGGTCGGAGTGGTGCCGCCCATGCTGCCCATACCCTCCGGCGGCGTGTAGTCGGGGAGGCCCGCCTCCTTCCACCATGCCATGGGCCACATCCACCCGGAACCCGTCGACGCCGCGGTCGAGCCAGAAGCGCAGCACGCCGCGGAACTGCTCCCACACCCACGGGTTCTCCCAGTCGAAGTCCGGCTGCGACTTGTCGAAGAGGTGGAGGTACCACTGGCCCGGCGTGCCGTCGGGCTCGGTGATGCGCGTCCACGCGTGGCCGCCGAAGATCGACCTCCAGTTGTTGGGCGGCAGCTCGCCGTTCTCGCCCATGCCGTCGCGGAAGATGTACCGGGCGCGCTCCTGGCTCCCCGGTGCGGCGGCCAGCGCCTCCTGGAACAGACGTGGTCGCTCGACGAGTGGTTCGGGACGATGTCGATGATCACGCGCAGCCCCAGGCCATGCGCCTCCGCGAGCATCGTGTCGAAGTCCGCGAGGGTGCCGAAGCGCGGGTCGACGTCGCGGTAGTCCGCCACGTCGTAGCCGGCGTCGTTCTGGGGCGAGCGGTAGAAGGGGAGAGCCAGACGGCATCCACCCCGAGATCGCGCAGTGCGGGGAGACGGTGCGTGATTCCGGGGAGGTCGCCCATCCCGTCGCCGTCGGAGTCGGCGAAGGAGCGCAGGCAGACCTGGTAGATGACGGCGGAGCGCCACCACTCGCGACCGGGGGTGTCGGGGGTGCGATCGGTGGTCGGGGTCGTTGCGGAGATGGTGGTCACCTCATGTTCGTGTCGGGGGCGGGTGGGGGATCAGGGGTGGACGGCGGTGCTCGATCGGACGATCAGCTCCGCGGGGGCGGTGTGGCTGACGGGTTCCGGATGCGCGGCTCCGCCGGTACTTCGCCGCGCCTCGAGTGCGGCGAGCAGCAGTTCCGCCGCGCGCTCGCCCTGGCGGACGGGGTGCTGCGCGATCGTGCTCAGCCCGAAGAACTCGGAAAGGGGATGGTCGTCTATCCCGATGACGGAGACGTCGCGCGGCACGCTGAGGCCGAGGTCGCGGGCGGCGAGGATGGCGCCGACCGCCATCTCGTCGGAGGCGGCGAAGAGGGCGGTGGGACGCTCGTGCGGTGTTCCGAGCAGCTGCTTCGCGGCCTCGTACCCGCCTGGAAGCGTGAAGTCCGTCGCCCGGTGCAGGCGTTCGTCGACGGGAAGGCCGGCTTCGGTCAGCGCCTGCTCGTAGCCCAGGCGCCGGCTCGTCGGGATGTGGAAGTCGAGGTCGAACTCGTCCGAGCCGCCGATGTGCGCGATGCGGGTGTGGCCGAGGCCGATGAGGTGCTCGGTCGCCAGCCGCGCGACCGCGACGTCGTCGATGGTGAGGGTGCTGACGCCGGGCAGCGGTCCGCCGACGCCGACCAGCGGCTTCCCGAGCGCGAGCAGGCGGCCGACCTCGTCCTCGGCGAGCTCGAGCGAGACGGCGAAGACCGCATCCACCCGGTTGCGCAGCAGGTGCTGCTCGAACACTCGGCGCCGCTCCTCCCCGTCACCGCTCAGGTTGTAGAGAGTGAGGTCATAGCCGCGACGGAGGAGGACCCGCTGGGCGCCCTCGATGACGGAGGTGAAGAACCAGCGGTTCAGCTGCGGGACGACCGCTCCGATGTTGCGTGTGCGGCCGGAGGCGGGGCTCGACGCGTCGGAGGAGACGACGTACCCGAGGTCGGATGCGACCCGCAGCACCCGCGCACGGGTGGTCTGCGAGACAGGGCCGTTGCCGCTGAGCGCACGGGAAACGGTGGCCGTGGAGACGCCGGCGAGGCGCGCGACGTCGTCGATGCCGGGCATCCCACCTCCTGTGCTCTGGTGCGGTTGCTGTGCTCTCGTGCGGTGGAAGCGCTTGCGACCGCCGGTGCCCGGGATGTGACCGCGCACAGGGGGAGTATAGCGATGCGGCTGGAAGCGTTTGCAGTCTCCGTGGCCCGGTCGTCGGCCGTGGAGTTCAGTGCCAGTGGGTCGGGCGGGCGAGCGTCGGCGGCAGGAGAGTGCGTCGGTCGCCGTTGGCGGCGTTGAGTTGGGGCTGCGTGAGGTAGATCGCCGTGCGGAGGTCTGCCCCATCGAGGCGCGCGTCGCGCAGGTCGGCGCCGATGAGCTCGGCGCGGGAGAGGTCGGCGTCGCGGAGGTCAGCCGCGATGAGCAGGGCGCCGCGGAGCTCGGCACCGCGCAGGTCCGCCCCGCGCAGGTCCGCGCCCAGCAGGTCGGCGTCGGGACGGATGCGGGAGCGCGCGCCTCGTTTCGGCCCGGTGCCGACGGGGCCGCCCTCTCGGGGCCAGGCGGGCCGCATCCCGCAGCAGTCTGGCGGCGGGGGCGCGGATCTCTTCGATGTCCGCTTCGCAGATGGCGTCGGCCGGTGCATCGGCGAGCGCGCGCGCCTCGGTGCGGACCAACCGCAGCGCGGGATGCAGTGAGGCGGCGGCCTCCAGGGCCAGCGCATCCTCCACGTACCGAGAGCAGTTCGTGCAGCTGGCGCATCAGCGGGAAGACGGCGAACATGGCACTCTGCGTCTCGCCTCCGTCGTGCCACGTGGCGCCGGCGAAGGTGTGCTGCGTGACCTGCTGCCCGGCACCGAAGCAGTCGAAGACGGTGCAGCCCTTGAAGCCGCGCTCGCGCAGTTCGGGATGGATGCCGCAGCGGGTAGTCCTCGGCGAGGTTGACGCACGGGTCGCCGGCCGGCTTGTCGAATGCGAAGTCCGCGGAGCGGGCGAAAGCCAAGGCGACGCAGCAGAGGCCGACGCAGCGGGCGCAGTCCGCCCGCAGCTCGCGGCGGGCGTCGTCAGCGGTGCGCATCCGTCCACAGTACGTGCTGCGGGTCACCTTTCCACATCTTCAGACGGCTACGGAATACCGTTCGGACCGCCGCGTTAGCGTGAGGGAACGGACAAACGAAGGAGTCACGCATGACCGCACCCCCGCCGCACCATCGGCTCGTCCGACCTCGAGGTCTACCCGCTGTCGCTCGGAGGCAACGTCTTCGGCTGGACCGCGGACAGGCGAACCTCGTTTCGACGTGCTCGACGCCTACACCGCCGCGGGCGGCAACTTCGTGGACACGGCGGACGGCTACTCGGCGTGGGTGCCCGGCAACACCGGCGGCGACTCGGAGTGCATCCTCGGCGAGTGGTTCGACGCCCGCGGCAACCGCGACGACGTCGTGCTCGCGACCAAGGTCAGCCAGCACCCCGACTTCAAGGGTCTCGCCGCCGACAACATCCGCCGGGCCGCCGATGCGTCGCTCGAGCGCCTGCAGTCCGAGTACATCGACCTCTACTACGCCCACTTCGATGACGAGACGGTCCCGCTGGAGGAGACCGTCGCCGCCCTGTCCGGCCTGGTCGACGCGGGCAAGGTCCGCTACATCGGCATCTCGAACTACACGCCCGAGCGCATCGACGAGTGGTTCCGCATCACCGAGCGCGAGGGCCTCCACCGCGCCGTCGCTCTGCAGCCGCACTACAACCTGGTCGAGCGCGCCTACGAGTCGGCGTACCGGCCGATCGCCGAGCGCGAAGGCCTGGGCGTCATGCCGTACTTCGCCCTGGCGGCCGGCTTCCTGACCGGCAAGTACCGCGACGGCGTCACGGTCGACAGCGCTCGCGCCGGCGGCGCGGCGAAGTACCTCGACGAGACCGGCCGGTCTGTGCTGTCCGCCCTCGACGAGTCGCCGCCGCCCACGACGCATCGGTGGCCTCCGTCGCCCTGGCGTGGCTCGCCGCGCAGCCGACGATCACCGCGCCCATCGCGAGTGCCCGCACGACCGACCAGCTGCCCGACCTGCTGGCCTCCGTCACCCTCGAGCTGACCCGCCGACGAACTGGACGCCCTCGACGGCGCATCGGAGTCCGCGAAGGCCGCCTGATGCGCGCTCCGCCGTGTACGAAACACGACGCGGCGGATGGTATCCTCGTACGGTTGCCGAAAACGGCCGGCTCTCGCCGGCGTGCGGCTCCGCCCCCTTAGCTCATTGGTAGAGCACTTCCTTGGTAAGGAAGAGGTAGTGGGTCCGATTCCCACAGGGGGCTCCGTCTCCCCGTCACGCGACACGTCGCACGGCGGGGGGATGCCACGGCGGGGTAGCTCAGGTGGTTAGAGCACACGGCTCATAATCGTGGTGTCGCGGGTTCGAGTCCCGCCCTCGCTACATAGCTTCAAAACACTGGGAACGGCGGCTGTCAGACAGCCGTCGTTTTCTTGTTGGTGTAGCGGTTTGCCCACATTCTGCCCACACTTGAAATCTTTCCGCCCTGGTGCCTGAAGGCTCAGGGCCTTGCGATTGTGGCCTTTGCGGTCAGCGCGCGAGTAATCCGGACGTCCGAACCCGACCCCGACCAATATGATTCAGAAATCGCTTTGGATCGGGAGAGCAATGAGGCAAGCGTCGCCAGCAGATGTTGCACAGCTGTTCAAGCGCGGCGGTGCGGTAGGTGTAGATGCCGCGCTCAGCGGTCAAGCTAGGCGCACGGTAGCTCATGTTGTTGGGGTGATCGAGAGTCTGGGACTGGTCCTTGACGAACAGATTGATGCTTGGCGTCGGGTCTCGGATCTCGAGCGCGATTAGGCTCTGGCTGGCACTCGACTCCGAGCCGTCAAGCCTCGTCCAGCAGTTTCACCTCACTCGACAGCTCGAAGCTTCCCCTGCTTGCCGCATTGACCATCGAGGCCCGGATGGCAACCGCCGGCGCGGAGGTCGGATCTTACTTGCGCTCGAGCGGCTCCAGTTTTGCGGCTGCGATCGTGGACGCACGATGTGGACAGTTGCGCACGCGCTGCGTAGGCAGGTCTATTCGGTCCGGTTCAGCGAGCCCGTCATTCTCGCGAGGCGGCGAATCTCGCGGCTTCACCGCCTTCGAGGTCGCTGGTCCCCTTCGCTGATAGAGTCCAACCCGGAGCGCACGCTCGCTCGGATCAAAGGCAAGTCGGAAGACATGGCTGCGACCGCCGCGCGATTCTCCACGGGGGACGTCAGCAAACTCGAGACCGCGCTTGGGTACCTCGTGAGCGCATCAACGGATCCGGATGACATCTCCACGGCAGTCCATCGAATTGAAGCGTCACTTGAACTGTACCACGCTACTGGCGACAAGAGCTTTCTCGCTGAGCGCCGCCCAATTCATCGGTTTCCGATCGAGTGCCCCGAGATGATTGGCCGGCATGGCACTTGATCGTTGCCGAAGCTTGGCTGAATTTAGCTGACCACGCGACTACCACTGGAAGGTCGAGGTTTCTCGAGAAGAGCAGATGAGTCCTTACGCAGCAGTTGATGCTCAAGGACAGATCGAACTTCGTCACGAGATCCGCTGCGCGATGTTCAAGGCACTGCGTGCGTTCGTCAGGCCAAAGGGCATCCAAGCTGGAACTGCTACGTGGCGTGCGCCTTCCGTTCGCGCTACGTACGCCGCGCGACACTCCCCGAAATTGTGTACGAGGCCACTCCTGAACTCATTCGAGCGCTTCGGTTCGACGCAGAACGTGGTCAATATCAGTACCGCGAGTTTCTAGCGGAACTAGAGTCGCGAGTCGCGCGGAATCGAACCGGTGAGGAAGCCGCAGCGTTACTGCAGGACGCGATTCGGCTTAGGGGGCCGATCGGAACCCAAAAGGCTTTGGACGGTGCCCGAGATCAGCTCGCGCAGGCACAAGACCTACTCTTGTTGGCGCAATTGAAGAACGATCCCACGTATCGTTCTCCGGGGTCTCGACATTCTCTTGAGAAGGCAGTATCTCGACTCCTCTTCAAGCGAGCCAATAGTCATCATTGCGAACGAGATCGAGGCGCACGGACCGAGTTCAATAACAAGCCCAACGTCACCACCCGATCTCATGGACGCAATACGTGTCGGAGATCACACTGCATTGTTCGCTATGGCTGCGGCGCGAGGCTCTCAACAACCCCGCTCTTAGGGTCAGCGGGCTAGGTGGGCAGGGGAGTGGCGGTGGTGAGACGTACACGGTCGACGACTTCTCGGGCATCACCGGTCGCAGACATTTGTCTTCAAGCGGACGAGTCAGGAGGCGCTGTCACGCGACGAGGCACGGGCACGCTTCCTTGCAGCGCAACTCGAGAATCACAACGAAACGACGCGCTTCGGAGTGATTGAACACATCGGGACGCTGTCGGTGAGCCAGCCACAGGGTGGCGCATCGCTTGTAAGTGTTCGCCGGTATGTCCGCGGGCGAACACTTCGCTCCGTCTCGTCGACGTAGGAACGGACCGTCTGGCCCTGCTCCGACGCTCTGCTCGGCTTTTGGGGTTGATCCATGGCTGGGAAGCCCGCGCGGTCCAAGTTCCGGGACTATCCCGGAACCAGATCAAGGAAAAGGAACTGGGTCGATGGCTTAAGAGGCTGGCTGGCGAGGAGAAGCTATCGCTCTTCAACTCCTGGTGGGAGCTCGTAAGCCCTGTCGACTGCGTGCCAGGGCGGGACGCGCATTCCTTGAACTGGCTCGTAAACGATGACCAACGGGTGCTCGCGGTCGACTTGGAAGCGACGGGCGCAAGACCGCTTACCTACGAACTCGCACAGCTCGTTGACGATCACCCAGCGCTTGCGCCAGCGGACTGGTCAAGCCGCGAAGCTGCTCCGCGCGTACTTGGGAGCGGCTGGGATCGAGGCTCAACCGTCACACCTGGTCGCGTACCAGGCGGGCTCGGCCTGCGCGAGCAGTGGGCCTGCTGACCGACGAGAAGGCAACCGAGCAGCAGCGCAACCACGCCTACGAGTTGCTGCTGTCCTTATCAACGCAAAGTGCGAACGATGATTTGCGGCGGTGGTGCAGAAGGGTCCTAGACGCCTGGGCTGCAAAAACCGGGCTCGCCGACCCCACCAGGTACACGTCGATCCAGCCTGACGATCGAGTCCGAATCAGCAAAGCCATGTCCTACCATCTGCGCCACGACCCAGTCGCCCAGACCACTCGCGGGAGGTGGATGTTTGTCGAGGACCTTGCTCGAAGTGCTTCAGGCGAATGGGCACAACGTGACTCCCGAACAGTTGCTGGTTGTCGCGGGCGCACTAGGTGAACCCCGTTTCCAACTCGATGGACGGGAGATCCGAGCTGCATATGGGCATTCTGTGGCCCGACGAACCGACTATGAGGCTTCACGCCACCGGGATGGCTCTACCACGCGACTCCCACGTCGAGCATGCAGTCAATCTTTGAAGCCCGTGCAGGCTTGCGGCCAGTGGGACGACAAATGGTGCATCTATCCACTGATCCCATTCGAGCGTTGCAGACCGCTCAGAGGCACTCGCCAGCAGCTCACTTGCTTCGAGTTCGTGGCAAGAGCTTGCCAGAACTAGTCAAAGCTGCCGAAGACACCTGGCTAATTCCGTTTGTTCCCGCTGGCGAGCTTGAGGTCACAGCAATCATTGACTTGGCGCGCTTCGAACTGAGGCGCGCTCGTACCGCTAGGCTGCCTAGTCGCGGAGTGAAATGCCATCTCCCGCCCATATTGCTCCTGCCAGTTCGGGCGGCAGCGCTATTGAGTCGAGATGCCACCGCGTCCAGATCGTCATCGAACAAATCGCTGTAGGTGTCGAGCGTCTCATCGCTGCAGAGGCGTGGCCGAGCATCCGTTGTACCGCTGCGTTGGCGCCCGCACTGGACGGCCAACGACGCGGCTGTGTGACGCAGGTCGTGGACCGTCATGGGTGGGAAGCCTGCCGCCACGAGAGCGCGGTCCCACCATGAGTTGGCCGCCATCGTCGGCGTCTTCTGATAACCACCGTGACCGTCGTCGAAGACGCAGGTCGTCGCGCGCCTTGCCGGTGCAGGCCGCACGGAGGGGCGTTGACAAGAATTGCGGATACGGCACGCTGCGGCGTTCATGCGTCTTGGGCGTGCCCACGACTATCGATCCGTTGACGTAGACAGCGTTCTCCACGACCGTGAGTCGCAGCCGGCGTGTATCGACATCACGGACCCGCAGGGCTGACACTTCACCCCAGCGGACGCCTGTGTAGGCGAGTGTTGCTACGACCGGAGCGTGCTCGTCGCACGCTATGAGCAGGCGGGCAACCTGCTCGTTGGTCAAGTAGACGTGCTCCCTGGACCGCCGTCTCCGGGCTTAATTCCTCGCGCTGGGTTAGATGGGATGAGGTGGTCTCGCACCGCAGAGTCGAGGATGCCAGCGAGGATGTCGTGGCTTCGTCGAACAATCGTCGGGGACTTCGCCTTCCTGTCCCCTACGCCATCACTCAACTCGGAGATCCAAGTTTGGACTTCGCTATGGCGGATGTTGCCGACCATGGCCGCGCCCCACCGCGGTTTGACGTGTAGTCGCCAAGCCGACTCGTACACGCATAGGCAGAGGACGGCCTAAGGTGAGATCGAGATGCAGCCACGCCTCCCCGAGACGATCGACCGTCGCGCGAGCCGCCGTTGGATCGATGTACTCGCCAGTCGCCTTCTTCATCTCGACGGACGCTGGGAAGAGCTCGGCCTCGCGCTTGGTGCGAAAGCCCCGCTTGTCGGTCTGGGAATGAATCGGGCTTGCGGTAGCGAACGCGATACCGCGCTGCCTGCGGCTGACTCGTACGGGGTGATGCTGCCCATGGCTGCTCCGAGTCGGCGCCCTCGCCCGCAACATCAACAAACCCGCCGGATTCGAGCAAGCCGACAAGCCGGGCTACTTCCTTCGCGACAGCTTCGATCTGACGCTCGACGTCCTTATTCGCATTGATGAGCTCTACGTCACCCGACGCACTCTGCACATTCATGACAAGACGAAGCCTTTCCGAGTTCTCGCGTTGGAAGGTCCCGAGCTGCCGCAGCGTGCCCAGCGCCTCAATGTCGTCGCGTTCGCGCTGCAACCACCTGGGGCGGTACGAACTCAATGGCGTGGCCGACAACCAGCGAGTCGAACTGCGCCGCGGTCATGTCGGCAAGTTCGACGTTGAGATTCTGTAAGTCCATTTTTCGCGTTCGGTCGACCGATAGGGGCGAGCAAGTACGAGACCGGAGTGCCAAGTCCATGGGCGATGTTGAGCAGCTGCGTGATGCTGATGTCGGCCTTGCGACCCGACTCAATGTTCTCGACGACAGCGGCCGTGACATTGCCTCCGCGAAGCGATTCGGCGAACTCTCGTGCCGTGCGAAACCCTCGCTCTCGTCGCGCGAACTTGATCCGCGCGCCCACAGTGCCCTCAGTACGGAAGTTAGCCATTTCAGCAGCATAGACCCGTCTCTATTGTCAAATCAAAGAATCAACGCTATCGTAGCCACTGCTGAAAGATGACCGATTTTAGTCGAAACGGAGAAAAGAGATGATTGGAGAGTATGATCCGGCCCACCGAGGTAGCCGAGATGACGGGTCTGTCCGTCGCCGCGCTGGCGCAGCTTCGTTACAAGGGCAAAGGCCCGCGCTACTACAAGCCCGCGCCACACCAGGTGGTCTACAAGCCGGCGGAGTGATCGCATGGGTGGAGGCGACGGTACACACCGGGACCGCAGTACCGGCGCGAGCGAGTCCGGCTCTTCCGGTGGCACTGGTGTTGCCCAGCGTTCCGTCGACGGCTACCTCGTTGCCGGTCGGCCGGCATGGTCTGCGCTGCAGTGCGAGCGCTCGTCCAGTGGGGCCCGCCGTCCACCCCGGCGTGGCACGTCGGAGCAACCCCCGATCCCGGGGGTGGCGTCCGGCACCAAATGGAGCCGGCCCGATCACTTACCCTCTTCACCGTGACGCACGACTCACAGACCGAGTCCGGGCGGCGGTGACATCGTGGCTGAGACTCCCGAACCGCAGAGTCGCCCTCGCCGCTCCACCTCTCGAACCGGGCACGCCGCCCACCTGAATCCCGGCGTACTCCCGGCTCTGTCCTCACTCACTCTGTGCTGGCGCACGCCAAGGCGCGCCGGCGCACCACGCAACGGGTCCTCAGGCCCGAACCCGATCCTTCACACGGCCACCTCCGTACAAGAAAGGTAGTGATCTCGTGGCTGAAGAGGAACCCAACTCCGCACCCGTGCGGTGGCCGCGAAGTCGACACACTGCTACCGTACGTCCGCTTGCAATTGCGCGGCTGGCCGAACGAAGTCGACACAGTGCTACAGCTGGCCCGGGAGACGGTCTGGCACCAGAAGCTCTCGGTATGACCCGGGCGCGGCTCACCGCATGCGTTCGTGTTCGGCATCACTCGCAACGGCGTGGTGCTCCCGCGAGGTCCTTGCGGAAGCACGTGGCGATGGACGATGTGTAGACGACGTCGAGTCCGATACGGACGTCGACCCCTTGGATGCGCTGATTCGTAGGTTCGACGCACACCGGTGGATGGTGCTGGTCGCCGACTTCGTGGGTCCATCCGACTGGCGGGTGCGACCTCAGCCTTGCCAACGGCGACGTCGACCTTGTGGCGGACGCGCATCAGATCCAAACGCGGCCTGCGCTCAGTGCATGATGCGGGTATGCCAGACCGCCCGAACCGTGCTCGCCGCCGCGGCCGCAGGCCGCCGGACTACCAATTACGGGGTCAGGCGGATCGTGTCCTGCGTTCCTGAGGTCGGTGGCTTCCGGGGCTCGCAGAAGATGATCAGCGACGACGCCAATACCATCGCCGAGACCTTGCAAATCCACCCGGGTTCAGCGCGGGCACGAATCGCGACGAAGCGGTTGCTGATGATTGCACGTGTCGTGCTCGAGCAGGAGGCCGCGGCGTGATCAGCGCTGGCGCAGCGACCGCTCAGGTAGTGGGCGTCCGAAGGCGATCCGGGAACCTCCTGACCATCGTGGTCATCATCGTCCTCGTCGTCCCGGTCGCAGCTCGTCGCGAGTACCGGTCACCGTGGTGCTTGCGATGGGAGCCAACGGGTTCGAGGATGTGGCGGGGAGAGTGCGGCGGTTCCGCACGCGCCGTGGAGAGCAGGCCAGGCGGTCGATGGTTGCGGGCCTGAGCAGTTGAGGATCGCTGCGGCGATTATCACCATCGGGCAGCAGATGGGTGTTCCTCCGCACGGGCTGACGTTGGCCCTGATGGTCGCGATTGGCGAGTCCGGACTCCGCAATCTTGACCACGGCGATGCGGTGGACAACACCACGATCGGTGTTTTCCAGCAGGGCCTACTACGATCCCGGGCGCAGCGGATGGACCCGGCGACCGCGGCCGCGTCGGTTCTACACGCGGATGCTGCGCGTCCTGCTGACTGGCAGAACCACGGCTCCCACCCTTGTCGCGCGCGCGGTGCAGATCAACGCAGACCCGAACCGCTACACCCCGTTCTGGACGCCGGCCGTCCACGGGTTCCTCACCGCCACTCACCGGGGCCAGGTGCCACGGCATGTCAGGGTCCCTGCAGACGCTCGTGCAGCGGCGGCGGTGCTGGCTGCGGCGATCCAAGCGAACACGCTCAACTTCGCTCGAGGGCCGCTACCAACAGCAAATCCTCGACACGCCAGACGGGCTACCGGCACCGCCGAGGCTGCGCCATTGACGCAGCCAGGTCCTGCAGCTCGTGGCCGTCCAGGCGTTC